>DATKKE010000008.1:0-63043 GCA_035543455.1 Methanoregulaceae archaeon | reverse complement strand
CATTCAGAATCACTTGTTGTTATAGTTATAACAACATTTATTACTCGACCGTATATATAGATATTCAATGGCAGAATCAGTGGAAGAATCCTTAAATATTGCAGAATCTCTTAAATCTCTCGGGTTAACCAAATATGAAGCCCTTGTCTATATTGCATTACTCAAGGTCGCCGGAGCAACCGCGACAGAGATCCACGAGATATCCGGCGTACCTCGCGCATCGGTCTACCCGGTACTTGACCGGCTCACGCAGAAAAACCTGGTATCCGTCTCCAATACATCACCGAAAAGGTTTGATGCAATTGCACCCGATGAAGGGATCAATAACCTCCTGACCCATATCGAAACGAACGCTGACGAGGCAAAAAATGTCCTGAACGAGATATTTTCACGTCGAATCGGTGCCGAGCGAGGCACCCAGGAGCTGATATGGAGTATCGCCGGACGCGAGAATATTTATCTCCGGATCAATGACCTCATAAGGCATGCCGGAATAAGTATTAATATATTCACCAACAGGAACGTTATCACCGACGATCTGATGGAATCCTTAAGAATATCAGGTAGTAATGCTGTTCCCATTGAAATCATCACAACTGAATGGGACTTCCCCCCGATGGACAATGTCAGTGTTTTTGTAAAAAAAATTAATCCCGACCATATGCCGCATAAGGGAATTGCCGGAGCTGTATTTTTTTTCGACTGCCGAAGGGTGATGGTTATCATGGGCCAGATGGACGATGGTCTGACCGCACTGTATTCAGAATCCGAAGGTTTTGTCCGGTTCTTTACCACGTACTGGCGATTCTTTAAAGACTGGGCAAAAAGTTGAATTTTCTCATGCGTTGGTCCTGGAGCGATCCCGAAGGTTTTTAAAGGCCCTGACCAGGTTAATTTTTTATCGGGAATACATGACCGGGAATTGGCATGTTCCCAGTATGCAATAAGATCGGGATAAATAATCCGTTTCTCATCGTTTCTCCTAGAAGTCCTTAATATGGGTCATCCCACCGACATCGGTAAGGCCTTTCATCGCCCTGATAACTTCCCAGCGCCCTTCTTCCCGGATTGCTGCCATCGGGTTCGTCCCCCCCAAAGCAACGATTCCCATGTACTGGGGGTCGACCGATACGCCGAGCGCGGGGGTGTTGGGCATCCCGACTTCAAGGATTCCCGAAATATCACTCCCGGCAAGGCTGTCAAGAACTTCCCCGACTACCGGCTCTGCTTCCATGTGACATTCCCTGATATTGGCGAGCAGGTTCCCGCTGCCTCTTCGCATTACGGAATTCACCGAGGTCAGCTCCTGTGAGATCAGCACCTGGAGAGGATCGATCGTTGTATGTTCGTAGAGGATCATATGGGTAAACCTCCGCGGGACCATGTGGTCGATTTCCACAATCCCGCCTCCGATTGGTTTCATAGGGATGCCGCGTCTGAGGAGGAGCCCGTCAAGTGTCGAGCTGCAGATGGAAACTATCCCCGTGCATCCTTCGGGTACCGTGTATTCGTCAAGTTCCGCCCCGGGCTGCAGGAACCGGACGAGGCCGCTGACGCTAATCCCTGCCCTGAATGAATCTTTAAAGATTTTTATCGCGAATTCGAGGTCCTCGCTCCTGACAAGGGATAGGTTATAAACAACGCTCCCGGTCCGTTCTTGTGGTTTATAGCTGACCTGCAGGGCATATTCTTCGATGCGGTGGCTGACAAATTTCAGGAGTCCTGACATTGTACAGACTATTCATTATCGAAGAGAAAAATTGTTCTATAATACAAGGGAAATATATCATGATGGAACACGAGACGCGGGAAAAGGCAAAAAATGCCATGAAACGTATCCTCGAAGCGGCGGGTTTCGAGGTTTCAGAGGTGGACGACCCCCTCGACCTCTCGGCATCGCGAGGCACCGAGTGCGTTGCGGTACTGTGTTCGAACGACGCCGAACGAATCGCGGAATTCGACAGGACTAATTACAGTATTGTCGAGGGTGACGACCAGGTAGCATGTACAAAACTCCTTTTCACACTCGATACGAGCATCAGCGCCGAACATTGCGTCATATGGGGTGTGAGAGAATTTGTCAGGTACTCGGGTGAGTCTACGCTCGCAGGGGTACTTGACCGGCAGCTCTCACTAACCCTGGTGCCCGGAACGGGCGGAAAAACCGACAAAAGCCCTCTGCCGGTCGAACCTGAGGGGCAGGAGTCATCGGGGATCAGTATCCCCCACCTGCCGGTAAAAATCAGCAAACAACAGGCAGAACGTATTTCCGGAACCCAGGGGACTGCAAACCTGCGTTTCATGCCTCACTGGGTGTACCATTTTATGAGCAGCGGCGAACAGGTATACCTGGACCACCACATACCATTCGATTCTGAAGGATGGGGTTCGCTGAATGCGATAAATGGTATGAAGGTGGAGGTTGATAACAAGGCGATCGAAAAAAGCGATATTCCTTCGGAATCAGAGATAGTCCAGCCCCGTATCTCCAAAGATGATGCAAATATACGGATTTTTGATGACATTGTCGAACGATTAACCCAGCGTATCAGGATTAAACAGGTCAAAGGGGACACGATCTTCTATGAGGAGAAAGTGATGAAACCCGATAAGAAAAATATCAGTGTCGATATCGACCTCGTCCATTTCCCGGTCTGGCAGATCCGGGGCAAGAAAATCGTCGAGGTTAACGCCTTCACCGGAGATATCCTTTCCGAGCCGATGGATGAAGGAGTAGAGATCCTCTGATCGCATGATCGTCGTCCTCGGGGGAGGGCCGGCCGGGCGCCTGGCCGCCATGCACCTTTCCCATGCCGGAAAAAATGTTCTTCTCGTGGAACGCGACGCTATTGGCGGCACTTGTCTCAATTTCGGCTGCATGGTCGTATGCGCACTGAATGATGCTGCCCGCAGCATTTCCGGGGCACGCGATCTCTACGAGCTCGGCATTCTCGACCGGTGCCCGGAAGTGAAATTTCCTGTCCTCATACGTGAAATGCATAACGTGCAGGAGACAATCCGGAACGTTCTCGATGCTGAAACGAGATCGGCAGGAGTGGAGATAGTGTATGGTGCCGATGCGGTCCTCGAAAACAAGACCGTGCATATTGGTAATGAAACAATTAACCCGGATTCCGTCATCGCAGCGACCGGATCCGTCCCCGCAATTCCCGATATTCCCGGGATACAAAAAGCGGGAATATACAACCCCCACACGCTCTCATCCATGAAGGCCCTTCCCGGGCGGATCGCAATACTTGGGGGCGGTGTGATGGCAGCAGAGTTTGCCTATATTTTTTCCTCGTTCGGATCCGAAGTACACCTCATCGCACGGAGTGGTTTTTTAAAACAACTGGACCCGAAACAACAGGCCGCCGCGAGGAAAGAACTGAAGAACGTCCAGATATACGAACATACGGGGGTGCCTGAAATTCCCGGCAAAGACCATGTCACGTCGGTTATGATATGCAGGACTGCAAGTTCCAATGAAGAAATCCCCTGCGATGCTGTCTTTGTTGCAACGGGCCTCAGACCGAGATCCGACAACCTTCACGGTGTCAGGAAAGGGCCTTCAGGGGAGGTGCTGGTAAGTCCTTACATGGAGACGAGCATCAAGGGGGTATACGCCGCCGGCGATGTAACGGGGCCTCCCTACCTGACTCCCGTGGCCCGCCATGAAGGCATCGTCGCGGCCGAACACATTCTCGGGCGTGAACGGAAGATCGAATATCGTTATTTCCCGCAATCGGTAAATCTTGCAAATGAACATGCCTTCTGTAATCCGGGTTCCGAAGAGTGCGTATCGATGGGAATTCCCGGTCCGGCGGGTCCCGGGACCTTCTGGAAAGTTCCATTCGGCACGACTGGGCTTGCACGTGTCAGTATCGACCCGGATGACCGGTCGGTTACCGGCGTATCCACCTCGGGACCGGGTGCGGGGATCATTACCAGTTATATCTCGTTTTTGATGCAAAGGGGGATTATTGCTGATGATTTTGATGATTTTCTTGAGATCCATCCCGAAACGGACGGGGTATACAGCCTTATCAGGTATGCATCTGCATATTTGAAAGAACGTGAACGGGAATAACCTGGTCATTTTTATTTATTTCTGGTATTTTCTATCCCGATCATGTACTGTGATCAGACACCAATGAGAATATCTTTGAACATGATCATATAGAGTCAGGAACGGATGGAATACCGGGAAATGCTCCAGGAAAGACATGTGACTATTGCCCTTATCCAGATGGCTATGAGTCCCGACCCTCGAAAAAATCTTAAATCATCGGAATTTAAAGTCAGGGAGGCTGCCGTAAATGGAGCCAGGATCATATGTCTCCCCGAACTGTTCCATACGCGATACTTTCCACAGCGTATCAGGTCCGATCCCAGAGGACTGGCAGTTACCGTCCCTGGTAAGATAACCGGGGTATTCTCCAGAATCGCCAGGGAATGCGGGGTAGTTATTATCGTCCCGCTCTTCGAAAAGGCGGCCGACTGCAGATTCTACAATACCGCTGTCGTGATCGATGCAGATGGCAGGCTCCATACCCCGTACCATAAAGTGCATATCCCCCAGGACCCCGGATTTTATGAAAAAGGTTATTTCTATCCCGGGGATGGTTATACTGTCTACAATACAAGGTTTGGCCGCATTGGTGTCCTCATCTGCTATGACCAGTGGTTCCCTGAAGCCGCAAGATCTATGTCCCTGCAGGGGGCGGATATAATTTTTTATCCGACGGCGATTGGCCAGCCGAAGAGAGAACTTCCGGTAGAAGGCACCTGGCATGAAGCCTGGGAACTCATCCAGCGGAGCCATGCAATTGCCAACTCCATCCACGTGGCCGCCGTCAACAGGACCGGTACCGAGGGAGAAATCGAATTTTTTGGAGGTTCGTTTATCTGCGATGCATTCGGGAACGTGCTTGCACGTGCCGGTCCATCGGAAGAGATCGTCATTTCACCGGTAGATTTCACCATGAACGAGAGGGTCAGGGAGTCATGGGGATTTTTCCGCAACCGGAGGCCTGATACCTACGAGCGGGTATGTAGAATGATTCAGGGTGAAATAGGGGGATCGGGTGCAACCAATCCAGGAAAATCTTACACGGGTAATACGCTGTTCCAGGTTGGTACACCGAGAAACTGGGGGTTTGGTATGCCGGCCGAATGGGAGCCCCATGAAGCGGTATGGCTTGCATGGCCCGATAACAAGGATACATTCGCACATCTGGAGGAAGTCGGAAACACCTATATTTCGTTTATTGAATCGATGTCCGGTTCAGAACGGGTGGAACTACTCGTCCGCGATGCTGCTACAAGAACGATAATCAGGAAGCGGCTGAAACAGGCAGGTATCGATGGAACTCACCTGAAATTCCGGACAACTGATTATGCCGATATCTGGATCCGGGACTATGGCCCGACCTTCGTAACGAACCCGGCAACATCACAGTCTGCCCTGGTACACTGGAAGTTCAATGCCTGGGGGGGGAAATATGAGGATCATCTTAAAGATGGAGCAATTCCCGGTTCTATCAGGAAATGGCTCCATATGCCGGTTTTCCAGCCGGGAATCATCCTTGAAGGCGGTTCGGTGGATACCAACGGTCTCGGGACCATCATGACGACTCGCTCCTGCCTGCTGAACCGGAACCGGAATCCTGACCTATCAATTGAGGAAATCGAGGAGTACCTCCTGGAATACCTCGGCGGGACATATGTCATATGGCTGGAGCAGGGTATCGCCGGCGATGATACGGATGGCCATATCGATGATGTAGCCCGGTTTACCGGGCCCCGGACTGTCGTCTGCGCATGGGAGGATGACAAATCCGATGAGAATCACGATACCCTCAGGAATAATTTTGAGATCTTAAAACAGGCCCGCGACCAGGATCACCGGAAGCTACGGGTTGTGAAACTCCCGATGCCGTCGGAGATTTCAGGCGTCTACGGGCGTTATCCGGCTTCTTATACGAATTTTTATATAGGGAATACGGTGGCGGTTGTACCGGTTTTCGGCGACCCGCACGACAGGGATGCAATGAAAATTCTGCAAAAAGAATTTCAGGGGCGGAAGGTAATCGGGATCGACGCAAAGGCATTGGTCGAGGGGCACGGGGCATTCCATTGTGTCACCCAGCAGCAACCTGAGATTCTGCCATCACAATTTTATAAATAAACGGCTGGTATGAAAAAGTCAGGCCGGGTGTCCATAACCCTTTCTTTTTCATGCTCATCTATGAGCAAAAGGGCTCATAGCGCGCTCTGTTGACATCATGAAATTAATAAATTCCAGTCCCTTCTTAATTCATCTGCAAATGTTTGTATTCAGACGCTCCAGTGGCTCTGTCCCGCCGCTGTAGCACCCCGGCAGGGATAGTGACTGGACGGGAGTTCTGGAACTAATTCAAGGTGTTTTTTGTAACCCTGTCCAATGAATATCTTAATGCGGGGAGGGTCAAGTAGGGGGTGAAACCCCTCCTGCCGGGATGAAGTATAAACACAGTGAGGAATTCAACAGAGCCCAATAAATGGGAAAAGAACCTGAAACATCTCATGAGTCTCCGGATGATATTAATTCTCATCGTTAGTCTGGTATTAGCAGGTGTTATTATTGTACCGGTAATGGTGAACCAGGAACTAGCGGAATTTCCAAATGGAGATATCTGGACTTTTTGCGACACCAGTGGCATATGGCATTATTATCACAATGGTACCGGGAAATGGGCGACGAATGCCAGAGGATCACATAGAAATGTGATCCTCCCTACAAATCCGATCAATCTGATTCCCGTTGACCATACAAGTTTAAATTCTCATGAATTATTCAAACCAGCATCAACAAAAGTAAAACTTGTCTGACACCTGCAGGTAGTTTACACCTCTCCCATTCGGGTAATTTTTACAACTCGTTTTCATGAAAACCGGTTAGAAACGATCTAACCGAATTGGACCTGCCTTAAAACAGAATGTGAGTATACGGAATCTGGTATTCGCGTATACCCTGCAGATCTACCATTAAGCACCATCGCGCCGTTCAATGCGGATGATGCCGGATATTTTACATTTATATCAAGGTGGTTTCTGGCTGTAATGGCGATTTTTTCGCATCCCTCCTTTTTATTCCCGCTATCCGGGTTTTTCTTCCCATCAATATCCTGCGGAGCGGTATAACCAGGCGGTTTCCATGAACAGTCCGGCAGCCACGTCTGCAGGAATTATCGTTCCTCACCGAATCCGGGGACAACCGGTGGCACTTGTTATCTTCGGAATTCTGACACATTTCGCCTTCTATGGCCGCCGCGATAGTCTGAACCATGCTCCGCACACATCCTCGTTCGTGCGCCGGGATCGCCGGACAATCCGCCACCACAGCCTGATGCATCATCACCAGGAGAGGGACATCCCGGCAGACGGGATTTGGTCTGCCTGCGGAACCCGGCACACAGATGAGACTTGGATAATGGGGTATAAACGGGCTGGCCCCGAGCGCAGTGTGAAAGTAATAGGATCCCTGCCTGTTTTCACGGGCCTTCAAATGGCATTAAGATATTTCATTCCATCGATCCTCAGATTAAAATAAAATCCGCCACTGCACTACATAGTACTGGACCAGGACATCGCTCCACACTGTCGGGAATTCCTGCATGAAAAACGATACGAACAGCCTGATAATGAGTCAGTTACAGATGATCGAGCACTGCTACGGGTTATCAATGTTAAACAAGGAGGAGATATGCCGGGCAATCTCCAGGGCGACACGTAACCGTCGTGAGATCCTGACAGTCGCACTGGCTCTCAACAACTGGGTAGCGGTTCACGGAACTCCCGACTGCATCACTATCCCGGAACAGAAGGTGCAGGAGATAATCTGCGGCGTGATTGGCCGCTGGTAGTAATTAATTGTACCTATCAATGGTTCCCAAGGATTGTAACGACGAATTTTTCAAATCGCACAGAGACATCTTTCCTGTCATCAAGTATATTATCGATAAGCAGACATTTATTTTGAAATGCGATGGAATTAAAAAGAGACCTTTCCCTTTTTGATTTAACCAACATCGTCGTCGGTTCGATAATCGGGGCTGATATTTACGTTGCTTCAGCGTTGACGGCTGGCATGCTCGGGCCATTTTCTATCGTTATCTGGGTGATTGCCGGGATTTTTGCTACAATCCTTGCCCTTGTATTCGCGTATTGCAGTTATTATGTCCCGAAGGTCGGAGGACCATTTGCGTATGTTTCAGAGGCATTCGATGATTTTTACGGCTTTTTAACAGGCTGGAGTATGTGGATTGCCGAGTTAATTTCATTACCGGTATTCGCCATCGCTTTTGTTCGATACCTTGAGTACCTGATACCTCTGAACTCCTGGGAGGAGATCATGATTAAGGGCATTTTCCTTTTCGCTCTGACCCTGGTAAACATATTCGGCGTGAAATTAGCGGGCATGGTCAACGACGTCCTTACCCTTATCAAGATTATGCCTCTGTTGCTTCTTATTGGAGCAGGAATAGTCTTCATATTCAATGAGCCCGATATATTTTTCTCAAATTATCATCCCTTCATACCTCTTGGGATTTCAGCGACAGGACCCGCATTGGTATTAATCTTCTGGGCCTATGCCGGATTTGAACTGGCAACCCTGCCGGCAGCCGAAGTAAAGAATCCGAAGAGTACCATCCCGAAAGCAATTATTCTCGGGATGTCTATAGTTGCTGTTTTCTACATATCAACAAATTTTATCGTCTACGGTGCGGTGAATTGGGCTGATCTCGCCTTATCCACCACCCCGTTAATTCTTGTCGGCGGGGTTCTTCTCGGAAGTGCGGGCGCTTTGATTATGACGATCGGGGCATTATTCTCGGTTTCAGGATCAGATGAATCCGGCATGCTCGGTACCGGCCGGTTATCATACGCGATGTCCATCGACGGACTTTTTCCCAGGGTATTTTCAACACTTCATCCAAAATATTGCACACCGTACATCGGACTTGCTTTGCAGGCGGTAATCGCATTTCTCCTGTCGGTGTACACCCCAATAACCGAACTGATCTCATTTGCTGTTTTTAACCTTGCTTTCGCATTCCTCCTTACATGTTTCTCGTTGATTATTCTTGCCCAGGACAGCGAAAAAAAGCTCATCGGGCAGAATATACTTCCCTGGCTCGGAATCCTGATCTGTTTATACCTCATGTATTCAACCTCGTTGTTCGAAAAGATAATCGGGATAGGAGTCATTCTTATCGGAGTAATCCTGTACGTATTTTTCTCACCAAAAGAAGATATTTATCACCTTAAAGAGATGTTCCTCAGCGAAGAGGCAATATTTTTCCGGACTATTGAAAAGAGAGAGAGATTTCTTGGTAATTTTATGCGCCTTTTACATCGTTTTTATCAATATATCATCAGAACTTCCTCATAAATGGATTAAAACCAGGAGATCTTATCGGGAATTCATCGCGAACCAAGTTAAATGATTCATACGATCAAATGCAAAAAACTATGATCGGTCAATCGTATGTCAATTGCCGTTTTGCCGGGAGTCACTCCGGTCAGTTCTTCCATTTTACGGTTCCATGCAATTACTATGCCATCGGTATGGATCATAAACGTTGTATCCGGGAGAAAATCAGGGATATTTCTTCAGACTAACTCAGTTTTCCTGAGCTGACTTCCGTTCCCTGATATTTCGGAAATACCAGACCCGGCCGTAATATTCCCCATCAGATCCCAACATTGGTGCCGAGTACCGGTCAAAGGACCTGCCATCCTTCAGCGCTATCTCATCACGGCTGATCTCATTTCTGTTATCATTAAGATAATTGACTTTTTTAAGGAACGCCGTAGATTTTGCGACTTTATCCTTCATACACTGCAAAACAACTGAACCGTTTTTTCTCGCGATAACTTCGTACGGAATTTCCCATAATTTGACAAAATTCTGGTTATAGGATAAGATGTTTCCCTTACCATCGACCACCAGGGTCCCGTCCAGGATTGTTTCCTGTTGGGAGGTTAAAAGGGCATTCTGGAATTTCAATTGTTCTTCAACATGTTTTCGTTCGGTGATGTCTGCCAGAAAATAAAGAGTTGCCAGTCGTCCCTCCCATTCGATCCGGACCGCGGCAATCTGTACCCAGATGACCTGATTCTCTTCACTAATTAATCTTACATCATTCCGCAATGGGATATCTTCATCCAGGATACGCTGTCTGTAGCGAGCGATAATCATTTCCCGGTCATCAGGATGAATATAGTCCGTAAACGGGTGCTCCTTGAGTTTTTCTACCGTAGTATGGATCATCGCCAGGGTTCTCGGATTTATATATTTAATATTGCCGTCCTGGATAACAACGATCGCCTCGTTGGAATTTTCAAGAACCGTCCGGTATTTTGCTTCACTGAGTTTCAATGCACGCCGCGCTTTTTTGTGATTTTCAATTTCTTTTCTCAACTTATTATTTATCAGCAGTAATTCTTCCGAGCGTTCATCAACAAGCTGTTCAAGATGCTGGCGATACCGGGACAATTCTGTAATATCCTCTGCGATCAGGGCTACTCCGTGATCACCGGTATCAAATACGGTCGGAATAAATTTTATGTATACAAACCTGTCAGTACCATCCCTTTCCCATTTCACCTCCAGCGTACTTTCGTGCGATTCAAGAGCATTCTGGATTCGGGTCAGGATCGTTGAATCGATATATCCGGCTATCGGTGAGAAGTCAATCCTGTGTCCAATAAATTCCTTTTTGTCCGACGAGAAAAAATTGAGTACGGCATTGTTGACATCGGTTATTGTAAGGTTATTATCCATGACGAACAGAAGTGAGGTTGAAAAATTCAGTATCGTGCTGATGGGAACCCTCTGGCACGGGTAAAAAACCTTTGATGGTCCATGAATACGCATCTCAGCCTGTCCTGATGCGACCAGCATATTGAGATATTTGGATGTGGAAATTCGGTTTAAATCTAATTGTTTTGCAATTTCTGCAATAGTAAGACCTTTCTGGCGATATTTAAGAATCTCCCTGATTCGATCCAGTTCGGCACCGGTATTATCCATTATAGTTACAATCCTGTTTATAATATGTAAATGTTATTTGATTATCATATTTGTAGACAAATATGATATGCTTAAGAATAAATATTTAAATATTAATTGAACAAATCGATAAGTTATCATTCAAATCTCAATTAAAAGATGATTTAAAATGGATAATAATGTTGATAAAAATCTAATATTCTTAACAAAATTCGACAGCAAACCGCTGGAACCTGGTGGGGAACAAAAGTGCGCAACCGGCCAGTTTTACGGTTCTATACAGTGCAAAATTGGGAGTTGACATAATGGATGAAGAGTTTGTAAAGATCCAGAGACGGGCAGAAGCATTATTCCAGGGGAGCCCCTATGCGACCGCTCTCTGGACAACCGATCTGAATATCGTTGATGCAAATAATGCGTTTTCCGAGCTGACCGGATACAGCCATGATCAAGTGCTTGCGATGACTCTGAAGGATTTCAGGGTAATATCCGCCTCAGGTGAGGGATTTGAAGAAGCAAAACGGTATAAGCGGCATGTGCAGGGTGAAGGAACGTTCGAGTTCTCCACGGGAAGGAAAATTGTCGTCCGTCATACTACCCCGCTCCTTGATGCGAACGGTGCAATAGAAAATATCCTGACTATTTACCGCGATGTAACGGATGAGCGAAAGAATCTTGAGGAGATCCAGGCCAAAGAGGCCCGTTCATTAAAAATCATGCAGTATATGGAGCATGAGGTTGACGAGCTTGCCGTGGCATGCGGTAAAGGCGCAGCAGGAGACCTGACCGCCCATTACGATCTTGTGCCGCCGGACGACGATACCAAGGTAGTATATGAAATTCTCATAAAACTTCAGGAAGCGATCAGGGGTATCATCAAGAATCTCCGGCTTAGCATTGGTGACGTGGATTCACGGATGAAAAATCTCACCTCAACCGCACAGACCGCAACGCGGAGCATTGAAGAGGCATCAAAGGGTGTTCAGCAGATCGCGATGAACACGTCAAAAGTCAGCGATCACTCCATAAAAATTGCGCAGGGTGTTGACGAGATTACGAAAGCCATGCAGGACATGAGTGCTTCCGTCGAGGAAATCACATCCAGCATGGAATCGGTTTCAAACCTTTCGAAAGAAACAGATAATCTTGCCCTCAAAGGAGCAGATCTTGCAGGCAATGCTGAGAAAAGCATGGGTGAGATTTCAGCCACGTCTGCAAAAATCCATGAGATTGTCCTCGATGTTGAAAAACAGATGGGCGAAATCACAAAGATCGTAGGCATTATACGCGACCTTGCCAACCAGACTAACCTTCTTGCCCTCAACGCCGCGATTGAAGCAGCGCGTGCCGGTGAAGCGGGACGCGGATTTGCAGTTGTCGCGACGGAAGTGAAATCCCTGGCGCAGGAATCCCGCAATTCGGCAGAACGGATCGAGGAGATGATCGCCGCATTGAAGAAGAGTACCCAGAATGCAGCGACGGCAATGGGAGAGAGCAGGGCGGTTGTTGATAAGGGTGAAAAAATGGTGACAGAAACTGTCGAGTCCTTCAAGAAGATCGCGGAGGCCATAGGTAGGGTTGCAAAAAGCGCCTCAGAAGTTGCTATTGCGACCGAGCAACAGGCAGCAACTACCGAGGAAGTAACGGCAAGTATTACCGAATTGGGGAATCTGGTTGAAAATACTACAAAAGAAGTTTCCGATACTGCTGCTGCTACAGAAGAATCCTCCGCAGCCCTGGATGAAATTACCCGTATGGTCCAGAACGTGAGTAATATTTCAGCCGAAACAATGGAAGCAAACAGAAAATTCAAGATTGCCTGAAGGGGGGAGTTATGGCGCCAACGTTGGAAGGAAGAACACAGGATACCGCCTCCTCTCCCACGCTCCAGGGAGCAGAAACAAGATCGGGCAACATCCAGGTGGTCATATTTACCCTGGGGGAAGAACAATTTGCAATCGATCTCTTTGACGTCAAGGAAGTAGTGGAATATACGACCATCACCAAGCTGCCCAATGTGCAGTCCTACATCAAAGGCATCATCGATCTCCGCGGGGAGATCACGACCATCGTTGATCTCAAACAACGGCTTAATATCACTGCAACGAGAACCGGGACAATGGAAACGTCACGGATAATCGTGCTTGATGAGACTATTACCGCATCCAAGATTGGCATTCTTGTGGATGATGTCACATCGGTGACCACGTTCGAGGCAGAGCGGGTTGATTATACCTCCGCATCCATTAATAAAGGCGATACGGGGATCATCGGTATTATAAAAAAGAATGTGAAGATCAAGGAGAAAGAGTGCAATGAATTGATCATCTGGATCGATATCAAACAATTATTGAGTGATATTGATTCGGCATTATTATCGGATACATAAAATAAGCAAATTACCGGGATTTCTTAAGAACCCGGATTTTTTTAAGATAATCATGTGATAAAAAAATGAGAGAAAATCCCAGCATTTGAACGGGGAACGATCCGGACTATGATTCTGGCAGCAATTAACCAGCAAAAGGATACGATTTAGCCGGTACCTGGAGGAACATCCATATGATCTCAGTCCTTTATGTCGATGACGAGCAGGGTCTCCTGGATCTTGGCAAATTCTTCCTGGAGCAGGGCGGACAGTTTTCCCTTGATATCATTACCTCGGCCCCTGCCGCTCTGTCACTACTACAATCAAAGAATTTCGACGCGATTATATCCGACTACCAGATGCCGGATATGGACGGCATTGAATTTTTAAAGCATATCAGAGGTTCCGGAAATTCCATTCCGTTCATTCTCTTCACCGGCCGAGGCCGTGAAGAGGTGGTCATCCAGGCGCTGAACGAAGGTGCCGATTTCTACCTTCAGAAAGGTGGGGATCCGGTTGCACAGTTTACGGAACTTTCCCACAAGATCCTTCAGGCAGTCCAGCGGAGGCGGGCAGAGGCAAGTATCCGGGACCACGAACGCCGGGAACAGGACATCATCAACTTCCTGCCCGATGCGACCTTTGCTATCGATACGAACGGTATCGTCATCGCCTGGAACCGGGTATTCGAGAAGATAACCGGTATCCCCGCCAGCCAGATGCTGGGTACGGGGGATTATGAGTATGCTCTCGCATTCTATGGAGAACGGAGACCGGTCCTGATCGACCTGATATTCTCTCCTCCCGATGAGATCAGGAAATATTATCCGAATGTTATCCCGGATGGTACAACATTCACTGCTGAAATTACATATACCAATTCGCATGGAGAATCAAGAACGCTTTGGGTCAAGGCGAGTCCACTCTACGACAAGAGTGGGAAAATCGTTGGCGCCATCGAGTCGTTCCGGGACATCACGGAACAGAAGAAAGCGGAAGAGACCCTGAGGACAAACCAGATCGTGCTCACGGAAGCAATGGATCTTGCCCATCTGGCGATATGGGAATATGATTCTAAAATGGGTATGTTTACCTTTGATGACCGGAACTATTTGTTGTTTGGTACTACAGAAAGGGATGAAGGCGGTTACCAGATGTCGCCGGATATATATGTCCGGGAATTTGTCCACCCTGACGACCGTGACCGGATGATCAGGGAAATAGAGCGGAACGTGACAAGATCCGAACCGCACTATATAGAGCAGCTGGATCACAAGATTATTCGCAGGGACGGCGAGGTACGGTACATCGTCTCGCGATTCGGGAGAATCACCAGCAACGATGGGAATATAAATAAAATTCGCGGTGTCAACCAGGACATCACGGAACTGAAGAAAGCCGAACAGGAACTCCGGGCCGCGTACGAGCAGCTCGCCGCTACCGATGAAGAACTCCGCTCTCAGTATGAGGAGCTGGCCCGGAACGAAAAGCGGATCCGCGAGAGCGAGGAGAAGTACCGCCGGATTGTTGATACCTCTAATGAAGGGATCGTTCAGGTGGATGAAAAGGTCGAAATCACCTATATCAACCGGCGTATGACGGAGATACTCGGGCATCTTCCGGAAGAAGTGATTGGCCGCAACGTTTACTCGTTCATACCCGATGATGCTTTGGCTGATCAGAACCGCCAGGTCGAGGAGCGCATGCAGGGAAGATACAGCCGGTACGAGCGCCGGTTAATAACAAAAGACGGGCAGGCCCGGTGGTTCCAGATCTCCGCGACCCCGATCATGGCTGATGACGGCACGTTCCGGGGTTCATTTGCAATGTTATCCGATATCACGGAACGCAAACGGGCAGTTGAAGAAATAACCTTTAAAAATCTCATCCTGTCAACGCAACAGGAGACCTCCCTCGATGCCATCCTCGTAGTGGATGATAGCGGCAGGATCATCAACTACAACCGGCAATTCACCGCCCTTTGGGGGATTCCGGAGGATCTTGTTGCAAAGCGCGATGATGAGCCTGTCCTGCAGTATCTCACGGAATATCTCCCCGACCAGAAAGCCTTCCTTTCCCGGGTCAGATACCTGTACGAGCACCGGGAGGAGAAGAGTTTCGAGGAACTCCTGCTGAAGGACGGGAGAGTGCTGGAGCGGTTCTCGTCCCCGATACTGGGTGAAAACGGCAAATATTATGGAAGGGTATGGTACTTCAGGGACATCACCGAACGCAAACAAGCTGAAATAGAACTCAGGAAAGCACACGATCTGCTGGAGGAACGGGTAAGCCAGCGTACAGCAGACCTGTATATTGCCAATTTGCAGTTGCAAAAAGAGATCAAGACCAGAAACCAGATAAACTCCGCGTTGCAGGAAAGCGAGGAACGCTTCCGGACACTAATCGAGAAGGCACCCGAAGCAATTCTCCTGTTCGACGCGGATCTGAATCGCTATGTCGAAGCGAATGCAAAGGCCGAACAACTGTTCGGTTGCAGTCGCCAGCAGTTGCTCGATCGGGGTCCCCAACAGTTCTACCTGACCGATCAGGGCGATGGACGATCGATTCGTGAAACGACCGATGAACACCGGATACAGGCCCTTGCCGGAGAGGAGGCCCTATATGAACGGCAGATCAGGAATGCCCGTGGTGAAGACCGCATTGTTGAAGGACGTCTCGTACATCTGCCTTCCCCCACCCGCACACTATTCCGGAGCAGTTATATCGATATCACCGAACGCAAACGGATTGAATCGGCACTCATGGAGAGCGAAGAACGTTACCGCGTCATTGTCGAAAAGGATTATCGAAGTATCCTGGAAAACATTCAGGAGGTATTTTATCGAACAGATGCAAAAGGAAACCTGACCTTCCTAAGCCCTTCCGGGGCTGCACGTCTTGGATATTCGGGAACTGAAAATGCGATCGGACGTCCCGTAACGCATTATTACGCCAATCCGGAACAACGCGAACCCTTTTTAGCCGCCCTGGAAAAAAATGGGTCTGTTTCCAATATGGAAATTACCTTGAAACGAAAGGACGGATCTCCCATTATCGTCTCGGTCAGCAGTCATGTCTATAATGATGCCAGCGGAACTTATGCCGGGGTCGAAGGGATATACCGGGATATCACACGATTCAAACAAATGCAGGAGGAACTCAGGCACTCGGAGGAGATGTACCGGGTTCTCGTTGAGCACATTCAGGACGGTGCATTCCTGATACAGGACAGTGACGATATCCTCCTGATGTGTAATGAGAGCGCTGCAGCTATGATGGGATATACTCCACAGGAGATCATCGGATTTCCTGCCACAAACCTCATTGCTCCGGAGGATCGTGAGATGGTCATCGAGCGGCAACGAAAACGGCTTGAGGATAAATCCCCGCCTGAATGTTATGAGGTCAGGATGATCCATAAAGACGCCACAACCCGTATTCCGGTAACAGTGTCAGTTGGAATCAGTACCTATAAAGACAGGCCCGCATTTGTTGGCACGTTCCGGCATGTGACAACGGAATGTGATTGAACTTGAGCGAACATGAAGATATATACCGGAGATTAGTAGAGAATTCTTTTGCCGGTATCTTTATCCAACAGGACGGAGCGATTGTCTATGCGAACGTTACCGCTATCAGGCTGATTGGGGCCGGATCTGTGGATGAGGTCATGGCAAAACCCGTCCTCTCGTTTGTGCACCCCGATTATCGTACCCTTGCAGGCCAGCGGATGGCATCTGCAACAAGGGAAGACCAGCCGATTACACGATTGAAGTATGTCAGCATACATGGAAGTGCTATCGATGTGGATGCGGCCTCGGGACCGTTTGTCTGGAAAAACAAACCTGCGATTCATGTCATGTTCCGGGATATCACTGAACGTCAAAGGGCAGAAGATGCACTTGCTCTCGCAACGAAAAAACTTATTATGCTCGGCAGTATCACCCGGCACGACATCCTCAACCAGCTCATGATTTTGCAGGGATGGCTTGAACTGTCCAAAGAAAAGGTCGGGGATCCGGCAATTCTCGAGTATATCCTGAAGGAGGAGCGAGCAGTAAATACAATCCGGGAGCAGATCGAGTTCACCAGGAACTACGAGAATATCGGGGGACAGGCACCGAAATGGCAGGTCTTGTCAGATACCATCCGCTCCGCGGTAAACCAGCTGAACTCCCCAGGCACAGATATTGATATTGCTGTCAATCATATCGAGGTCTTCGCCGATCCAATCCTGGAAAAGGTATTTTACAACCTGATGGAAAATTCTCTTCGTCATGGCGAACATGTGACCCGCATGGGGTTTTCAGTTCAGGAATCAGAGAACGGGCTTACCCTCACCTATTGCGATAATGGTGCGGGTATCTCTGACGAGGATAAGAAAATACTCTTCCAGAAGGGTTTTGGCAAACATACCGGCCTTGGCCTTTTCCTCTCCCGTGAGATCCTGTCCATCACGGGAATGACGATCAGGGAGACCGGAGTTCAGGGAAAAGGTGCCAGGTTTGTGATAACGGTACCGAAGGGAGCATACCGGTTCCCTGAGGCGAGGTCGTCTCCGTGAAGTCCTGGGGTTCAATAATGAAAGCCAGGTTTAAACAACATCCTGTTCTTTGTTCCCTGTGTTTCCCAGATCGCTCTTTTTTGGGAATTGATCATGTCCCTGACCCCTTCGATATGCGCCTTGTAAATGATGTTCATAGAAAATCCACATGTCCTGCACTCTCGGCAATCATCACGTGGGAAAGAACTTACTCCTTCATGTGGATATATTCCTGAAATATGGTATATTCAATCAGGCTGATTTCCATCGAGAAGAAGGAAGAGCTGGCGGGGCGATATGCCTCCCGGACCAGGTATGAACTTAAATCCGAGATATATGGGTGTTGCATCAAATTACTCACGGATTCCGAAGGAATCTGTAATCATTGGAGTGATAGCTTTTATAGCATGTCGCAGAATATCCGCTCACACGGGCGGCTCTATATTTTTGATGACCCGGAAGAAGGACCGGATACGGTCTGTTACGATCCGCAGTCCAAGACTGCATTTCTTTTAAATATCAAGTATTACGGTTGGATCAAGTCTCTTGCGCTGAGTGTCGCGGGTGATATCCTCGAAGACGAACATGATATCCATTCCATCCATGGGGCCTGCCTCGATACGGGTTGTGGAGGTCTTTGTATCCTCGGCGGGTCAGGTGCAGGGAAAACCACTCACACGTATGGCCTTTTGCGGAATGAGAACGTGAGGGTTATTGCTGATGACTGGTTCTTTTCCCGGGTTTTCGGATCAACTATCCTCGCATACGGCTCGGAAAAAAATTTCTATATCCGGGCTGACCTGGCTAGAATATGGCCGGAATTCCATGATCTGCTTGATCGGGCAGAATTTGATCAGGAAGAACGTGCCGTTGTAGATCTTCGCTGGGTAGTGGGGAAAGGGCGGATACTGCCACTTACTACACTTCGTACGGTAATCATACTGTCCCGATCGGGAGGGGTTTCCTCGACCTCGAAAGAGCTCGACCACCTGACGGCATTGGAACGCCTGGAAAAGAATGGATATTTTAATCCTCATTACTTAGTTCGGACTCCATTTAAGGCCCTGTTGCGAAGGAAATTTTTCCGTGAACTGCTCCGCCGGACAAAAATATATGAAATTACGACGGAAGGAACACCAGAAGAAACCCAGCAGGTGATACGGAAGGCTGGAGGCCTGGAACATTAGTGAGATCAAAAAAAGGGAGTCCTGTTATTGACTGGAACAAATATACATTCAAAAATTTCCATAAAAAATCAGAGCCATGTCAAGGACTTCAAACCCCTGTTTCAGGGGGCGTTAATCCTTCTATGGGCTTTTGAACGTAAAAACAAGAGAATACCGATAAAATTTCCAAGGTTCGTTACCCTTCTGGTTTTCAGGGATCCTGATCTCCAGACCTGTACCTGTATAATCCAAGACAGTATGCCGTGCTCTGGGAAGAAAACAGGGATCTTTTCGTTAGATATAAATTCTGGACTATCACATTCCGAGGATGATTACAATGGATTGGATCGCACTTGTATCATTTATTGCTGGTATCATCCTGGTCATCATAGGTAGTGCCCTTGTGTTTAACCTGCCCTCCATAATGCTTTTTTTTACGACAATAGTGGGTTTTCTTTGCGTTCTTCTGGGAATCGTGGCGCTCATTTTCGGTTGGAAACTCGTAAAAAGTGTGTAAACCGATACCTGGGCATTCACCTTATTTTTTCCACACCTGGTACATGGCTGCAATTCCAACCATGATCGCAATAAAATAAACGACGAACGTGGCAAAGAAGAGGTTACCGGTGATCGATGCACCTGCTGCAAATACTACCAACGATGAGCCTATGACGATAGATGCGACGATAATCGAAACCATCAGCCTTCCCGAAGCCTGCCGGATGCTTGTACTAAGTACCTTTACGTCATTTGCCTCAATCCTCAGCGTGAAGTCTCCTTTCCCGAGCGTATCGAGTGTGTGATTCATCGCCTTCGGGAAATTCAAAAGACCCTCTGCCATCTCCATGAAGGATATCGGAATTTTTTTAACGGTATCTGGCGAGAGGTAACTCCCTTTTAAAATTTCGTCGAAATACGGCTGAACCCTCTCGTTGAAATTGAATCCGGGATCCAGCTTTTCAGCCACCCCAAAAATCATCCATATAACCTTGAGAACCATCATCAGGGATCCCGGTACCACCACGTTATATTTCCGCATGATCTTTGGTAAGGAATCCATGACACTGCCAACATTGAACTGGCCGATTTCGGTTGTCTGGTACTGTCGAAGGTTATCGTATAGTTCATCTTTTAATGGTTCGATATCCTCAGGACGGAATACCATCCCAAGCTTCTCGAAAGATTCAACAAGGGAATCGACATCGCATCTTACAATGGACATTAGTGCTTTGATAAAAATTCTCCGGCGCTCCGGGCGGATGAGGGCGACCATTCCGAAATCAAGGAATATCAGCTGGCCTTTCGGCGAAACGAGGAGGTTACCCGGGTGAGGATCCGCGTGATAGCACCCGTCGCGGAATATCTGTGTAATATAGGCGTGAAAACCTACATCCGCAATGTGTACAGGGTCGATGTTCCAGGATTTTATGGTATCAACATCATCGACCCGGCATCCCTGCACAAACTCCATGGTGAGAACTTTCTCCCCGGAGTAGGTCCAGAATATCTTTGGGATTTTTATTTCCGGGATGTCGGCCAGACTTGCAGCTATAATCTCTGAATTCTTCCCTTCGTTAGTGAAATTAAGTTCTTTCCGGACCTGGACTGCAAATTCCTGCACCATAATTTTCGGACTGTATACCCGGGCATCGGGAGATAATTGCTCGATCCGCTCGGCCATCTTCTCGAAGAGCGGTAGATCGGTCTCGATTGCCTCCCTGATGCCAGGTCGCTGGATTTTCACGGCTACAACGGTCCCATCCAGGAGCACCGCCCGGTGGACCTGTGCCACCGAGGCAGCTGCAAGAGGCCTGGTATCAAATTCGAGAAAGGTATCTTCGATAGGGCCGCAACATTCCACAACCGTTGGGAGGAGTTCCTCGAATGGAACGGGGGCGACTTTGTCCTGTAGTTTGACCAGTTCATCGCACATCTCAGGTGAGATCATCTCCCGCCGGGTAGAGAGGACCTGACCGAATTTTACAAATGTCGGCCCAAGATCTTCGAGAACATGTCGCATGCGTTCATATACGGTCATTCCTGTTATCTTGGGGTGAAGCCTGGAAGCGATATTCATTTTCCTGAGGCCCGGTGAGAGGTCCTCGAGGAATGTCGTCGCGAATCCCCATTCGTAGAGGACCTCCCCTATCTCTTTATATCGCCTGAGACTGACCCCTGTCTTCATTTCCATATCATAAACTTGAAAGTACTTCATGAATAAATGGTTGTGCATATATTTTCGGGTCAGGACGTAAGAATTGAACAAAAAGGTGGGTTTATTATTAGTTTTTCCTGGACAGGCACCATCGACATCAGCGTCCGATAAGGGAATTGTATTTGTTACCGGCCAGGTTCGATATCTACCTCCCACAAATATCGCTGGTTACGTCTTCCAAAGAGAGTTTTTTGGCATTGGAAATCAAAACTAATGAAATTGATGTGATTATTATCGCGGAAAAGAGTACAACAGTTCACCATGCCCGCAGGATGATGTATTATTTTTTCCTTCTCGGGTTTTTTGCTATCTTTTCAACCACTATCTCAAAAACGCCGGTATTACCACTTTTTACCCAGGCAATGGGCGCCAGCGATGCCATCGTCGGTCTTATTGCAGTATTCTCCCCGCTCGCCGGTATCCTGTTTTCGTTCCCCATCGGCGTCTTATCAGATCATTTCGGCAGGAAACGGCTGCTTGTTGCATCAGGTATAGTTTTTCTCGTTGCCCCGTTTCTCTATCTTATGATCAGCGATCCATTCTGGCTGATTCCAATCCGTTTTTTTCACGGGACGGCAACTGCTATTCTCGGACCGGTCATTTCAGCAATCATCATAGAGCGGTTTCCGGCAAATAAAGGCGAGATGCTTGGACAGTATACGTCTGCGACACTTGTCGGCCGGACGATAGCACCTCTTGTGGGTGGTGCGATACTATCATATTTCATATTTTTTCCAGGACTTATCGAGTACCGGATTGTTTACATCGTTGCAGGACTTGCTGCCATCCCCGTGTTTATCATGACGTTGCTGTATCGCGAGGATAAATCAGTTAACCTTAACATACTCCCTTTTTCCGTATTCCGTGAAAGTTTTATTACGTTTTTCTCCAGTCGCAAGCTCAGGGGAACAGCATTCGTCGATATGGCAACCTACTTTTCATACGGTGCGTTTGAGACTTTCCTGCCGTTATTGCTCTCATCCAGGGGAATTGATGCGTTTGAAACTGGTATTATATTCGCCGTCCAGGTCCTGATCATCGCCGCAACTAAACCATTGTTCGGGAGGATTGCGGACAGAAAAGACAAACGTATCCAGATTGTTGCAGGACTCATCATCACCGGTTGTTCTATCGCGATCATTCCATTCGCCCCGTCGTTTGCCGGTTTCCTCGCGGTGAGTTTGTTATTTGGCCTCGGTATATCAATTTCAACAGTAGCTACAACTGCCTATATCGGAGATATTGCAAGATCTGAACAGATCGGGGCATCAATGGGTGCGATTTCTTCAATCATGGATATTGGTCAGTCTGCCGGACCACTGGTAACGGGAATTGTTATAACAGCTGCAGGGTACATGACAGGATTCTTTTTCAGTTTCCTGCTCGCTGTTGCCGTAACGATTTTATTCATAATTTCCGTTATCGATTTTCGTGAGAAATAAACCATGAGTGGGGGTTTTAAACTGGGAATTTTGCAGAGCGGTATCCGGGAAGCAAAACCAGAACAATCCCGATCCCCTGCTTCAGGATTTTTATTGTTTAAGATCCAGCAGAACCTGACATTACGTGGGATCGTATCCAATCCTTTGCCATTATGCGTGGAAAGCAGGAGATTATTTTAATATTCTCCTGATGAAATTCTTCATTCTCGGCAAATTTTGCTCATAATGGATCTGGAGTGAAGAAAATGAATACGGCAGGTATTTCCAGGCAATAACTGCACCCGTCATCCCTTTATGAAGTACTCCGCCCGAGGAGCCAATGACTATTCCCTCTTTCCCAAGAATACCATTGAGAAAATCTTCCACCGATCCGGCCCGGACGCATGTCACCACACTTCCCACAGCAGGAAGAACATGAGCGTCTGAGCCCCCGGTTACGGGATAATCGTGCGAACCTGCGTACCGGGCAGCCATAGTATTGAGATTCCCACTCATACCCCCACAAATTACTTCTATTGCATCAATGTGATCTAAAACCTGAGGAGGGAGGGTATTATTATCTATGCATTTTAATATTCCCCGGTTAATGCCAAAATATCCGAATGGATGGGCTGCAACCCTGAGGCAGCTATAGCGCGAAGCAGCCTCCAGGATCGTTTCAACAGGGAGTTGTAATGCCATATACTGGCTTCTCCTCCGGTTTGCCTTTATATGGCGAGTGAAAAAATCTATAAGATCGTTTGCATCGTAAAAATAGAGAAGGATATGAGGCCCCTCCAAAGCACTTAACTCGATACCGGGAATTACTAAGTTGTCGGCTGGATGCTCAAATGCCTCGACTACTGCCTGAACGTCGTTGTGATCGGTAAATGAAACCCCGATGCCTAATTTTTTTGCATGGTTAAGGATGGTTTTTACACTATTGGCTGCATCTGAGTGACGGGTGTGGATATGCATATCGATTGCGGAATATCCCGTTTCCCGGATTTCATCAAATACGGGAGACTGAAATTGTATTTTTTGATTCCCAGGGATTGGCACTTTTACACCAGAGTGATATGAGATACTATAATATTGGCGAGAACAGTCGTGATACGGCTGCTCTTGCCTTGAAGAAAACCGAACGTGAATTATACCATTCAGAGGTCAGTTCCCTGCAATACGTGAGGTCTTGTTCAAATGCTCCTTTTAATTCCTCTGCCACAACCGGATCGTAGATAACGGCATTTGTCTCAAAATTAAGCCGGAAACTTCTCACGTCCCAATTCGCACTACCCACAGAGGCCACCATCCCATCGATAACAATTGTTTTTGCATGGAGGAATCCATTATCGTAGGTGTATGCCCGTACACCTGAGTCAAGCAGCTCTTCAATATACGAATGACTTGCCCAGTACACAAATATGTGATCCGGTTTTGTGGGGATCATAATCCTGACATCAAGCCCGGAAAGGGCTGCAATACGGAGTGAGTCTACGATGCTGTCGTCAGGAATGAAATAGGGGGTCTGAATATAGACGGTTTCCATTGCCGAGCTGATCATCTTGAGATATGACTCTTTCACCGGGTTCCACTGCGTATCCGGACCCCCGGATACGACTTGCATGATTGAACCAGGTTGTTTTTTCACTTCCGGGAAGTATTGGGAATTAAAATCAACCTTTTGTTTCGATGCATAATTCCAGTCCTGGAAAAAACGTAACTGGGCGGACATTGCCCCCGACCCGATGAACCTGACTGCGGTATCTCTCCAGAATCCCCATTTTTTTGATTTCCCCAGATAGTTATCGGCAATATTAAATCCACCTATAAATGCCGTTTTCCCATCAACCACAGCAATTTTTCTATGATTCCTGTAATTTATGCGGTAATTAAAGAAAGGGATGCGTGATGGGAAGAAGACAGCATATTGACCACCTTCTTTGACCAGTTCATCGAAGAAATGGTGTGATAGTCTGCCGCTTCCAACCCCGTCAACAAGAACCCTGACTTCGACACCTGCCCTGGCACGATCAATGAGGGCAGCCATGATATCTCTTCCAAGGCCGTCATTTATCAGGATAAAATATTCCAAATGGACATGATGTTCTGCCGTACGTACAGCTGCAACCAGGTCGGAAAATTTCTTTACTCCCTCGGTATATACCGTCACTTCGTTGTCGTTCGTGAAAATTGCACGATCGCCTTCGAGGAGCATCAGCATCATTCTCCTCAGGGAGCCTGCCCGGCGATCATCAGGGTGAACTTTCTTTTCTGTCAGTAATCGCTTCTGATTCGCAATATCGGAGGTTACAATCTGATCTGCCTCAACTTTAATATCGAACAATTTACGCCGGTGATAGTCCTGTCCGAAGATCAGAAAAAGGACAAAGCCAAGTATCGGAATAAAGAAAAGAACTAAAAGCCAGGCAGCCACAGCGGTAGGATTTTTTCTCTGTATGAAAACGATCGTGATTGCAAATATTACATTCAATACAACGATAACCGGGAAAAACAGGTCGACAATCATTACAATATACGGAAAAAGTTTATTGCTCAATAATAGTTAAAGAAATCGGCAGCGGATCGCTGGTGATTTCGTAAACAAATACAATCGAAGATTTTCTATAAAAAAGTATTTTTTGATTCTGATAGCGGTGAAATGGATGACCTGTATTTCATTTCATTATGATTCCCCACAACCGCAAACGCCATCGGCACCCCCTTATCTGTCCCGGTCAAGGTGTCAGCAGCCGGCTCTTTCCTCCCATCGGGGAAAAAGGTTTGTTCACCCCGAATCGGTAGAATCGAGCGGGAATTCCTCCAATTCGGGGTTATGATGCCAATGAAAATGATTATGCATGCACTTCTGGCGAATCAACGCGTTTTCTTCTCCCGACCCATTCGGAGACCTGGCCCATGACCGAGAGGACCGCGGGCATGATAAAGATCGCACTCAGCAGGGAAAATGCCACCGCGATCAGCGTCGTAACGCCGAAGTTGCTGATGATCGGGAATGTCGAGAGGAGAAGCGCCGAGAACCCGAAGAAGGTCGCAAGGCCCGAGACCGTAATGGCAGTACCGATCTTTTTTACGCTCTCCTGGATGGCGGCGACCGTGTCATGGAGCCGCTCCTTCTCTTCTTCGTACCGCTCCATGACGAGGATCGTGTATTCCGCAGCAACACCGATCGTCATCGAGCCCAGCGTCGCGGTGAGCGGGTTGTACGTGATTCCCAGGATGTACAGCATGACCGCATTCCAGCCCACAACGAAAATGATCGGGATGATCGGAGAAACAGCACTGGGCTTCCGGTACACGAGGATGAGGAAGACAAAGACCAGGAGGAACCCGAGGCCGGTCATCGTCTCTTTCGAGTTCGTCATGGATGTGAGCAGGGTTGTATAGGTCTCGAAATCACCGGCGGGATTCACCGTTATCCCGGTCGGGGGTTCGAGGAACGCGATATCCCGGATCATCCGGTTCTTCAGGGAGACCGTCTGCGGCATTTCGAGCTTGATGTTGGTGAATCTCACGAGACTGCTCATCTCGCCGTTAAGGTAGAGGTCACGGGTGTCTGCCGGGATCCTTGCCATCACCGCATCGAGTTCTGCCTGCGTCTCCGGCATTATGCCGTTGTTATACTGGAGAACGTACGTCACGATGCTCGTCGATCCCGTAAGCTCGTCATGGTGCGAGAGTTCGTAGTCCTGGAACTTTGCAAGCCATTTGACGGTATCGAGGTCGGTCACCCGCGTTCCCTGGACAAGGAAGTCGGCGGTACTGCTCGAACCAATGGTACGAGTTACTACATCGAAATTGATCTTGGCCGGCATATCCTGGGGGACAAACGTATTCTCGTTGGACTCAACAGGGATGGTCGGATCGATCTGGAACCCGATGAAGGCGATGCACGCGGCAATCACGAGTATCGGGATTGGGTTCTTGGCAATCTTTACCGAGGTATTCGTGAGGAAATCGCCGTATGAAAACGGTTTCTTCTTCCCGTTTTTGCCGGCACCGGCGTTCTTTTTGTCGTCGATGATCGAATCGCAGGCATCGGTCCCCACCGCAAAACACTTTTCGGTTTTCGGCTGCTTTGGCTTGTATTTCAGCAGGAGGGCAAACGTGGGTATGCCGATGCACGAGACCCAGTAACAGGCAAAGATTCCGATGATTGAGACGAGACCGAAGGAACGGATCATGGGGACATCCGATATGAACATTGCAAGAAACCCCATACTGGTTGCAAGCATTGCGTACATGACCGCGGGACCGGTTTTCGTCACCGTCATGAATACCGCGTCCTCGAGCGATCCCTTACGGGCTTCCTCGTCGAACCGGGCGTGGAACTGGATCGCATAATCGATCCCAAGCCCGATCAGTACCGGGAAGGCCCCGATCACCGCCATGTTGAGGGAGATTCCCACGAGCCCCATGAGGCCGAGGGCGCTTACGAGCCCTATCGCAACAATCAAAACCGGCAGGAGCCTGTGTCGGACATATGTAAAAAGGAGTCCCATTGTGATGACCATCAGGATCATCGCCCCGCCGATGAGGATTCCCATATTGTTCTGGAGAGCCTCCTTCATCTGCAGCGAGAAGGCCGGGGTACCGGAGATCTTAACGCTCACGCCGGCAGGCACCGATGACTGGTCGATGATCGATGCAATGTTGTTCTGCGTCAGCTTCGAATCTTCATCCGACAAATGTTTGTCCAGCTGGATCATGACGAGTGTTAGGACATTAGAGGGGTGGACCAGTGCCCGGACATCCCCGGGAAGTGAAGCGACGATGCGATCGGTATCAACCCGGGACGAGGGGATCTCTCCCCCGTTGGCACTTTTTAAAACATCGACGACACTCAGCGTAGCGCCGATGTTCTTCTGTTGCCGAAAATCTTTTTCGAGATTATCGATGTAATTCAGGACATCCGGGCTGAGCGGGTCGCCGGCTTCGACAACGAGAATGATGGTATCGGTTGTGTAATCCCGGTGATATGCCGACTCGATGACTCCCTTCGCAGAGTCCTGGTCCATGTACGTCTTCCACCCGGTCTGCATGGTAAGGAAGCTCATGCCAAAGAGACCAACAGAGAAGAGGATTGCGATCAGCACCGCAACGAGAACCGGCCGTCGGTTGATGGTATTCGCAATTCCTTCGAAAAACTGTTGGATCATACCGGCGCTCTCCGATTCCTTTTGTATATATAGTATATTACGAACGAGGCGGCAACAATTCCCGCTGCGATGCACAACACCAGCACGGGGAGTCCTCCTGGAACCGATGAGAACCCGGATTGACTTTTGGTCACCGTAATCTGTACCGGCAGGGGATCCGATTCCTGGCTGTTGCCCGTCGCATCGCGGTACCGGACCTTGCTGTCGAAGCTGTATGTCATCGGTTCGGCTGACTTATCCGCAACTATCTTGTACCGGGCAGTGGCGGTCGCTCCGGGCTCCAGGTCCCCGAGGAACGCGGTATTGTCCGGGATGCTCACCGGAGCGTGTGCCTGGACCAGGGCCTGTGCATCATAGACCGTCACGCCTCCGTCGTTCCTGTACTGGACTTCGATTGTTTTTTCAGTACCGGGAGGGATGGTGGCCGGGGGCGGGATCGCCTCAAATGAAATTTTTCCCATCACGGGAACGCCAACGGTCTCCGGAGACGAGGTCACGATCCTTCCTTCCCGGTCCCTTGAGGTGACGACGACATCCACCGGGTAACTCTGGTTCGGCGTATCTTTTAAGATGGAGATCTTGTACCGGCAATTTACGGTTGCCCCACTGGGGAAGTCGCCGACAAATACCGTGTTGTCGATGGGGATGATTGGACTCTGCCCGTTCCTGAGCAGTGTCACAGAAGCCATCTCCCCGTTCTCGGGGCCGGTGTTCCTGATCCTGAGATCCACCCATCCCTCCGATCCGGAGGTGAGCTTCTCCGGCACGGCGGAGATAACCTCGATCTTCACCTTCGGTTTGACCCGGATAATAACGGGAAGAGTATCTTCAGCCTTGTTATAGGTAAACTGGAAAACATCCATCGCATCCTGGTCGAAGACCAGCGGGTACCGGTACCGGAGGTTCAGGGGCATTGTATATTCCCCTGCCGTCGCATTCGATGAGATCTTTACCGCGTATCGCACGGTGACGGTGTTCCCGCTGCCGGGAATGTCGCCGACCATTTGCGGGTCGGTCTTGACAACGAGGAGATCGCTGCCTGATGTGAGCCCTATAGTCACCATCTTTGCCGTGGTCGGAAGATCGTCGGGTTGGATTGTGCCCTTGTTGAGTTGCTTGACATCGAAAAGGCCGTCGTTTTCAACGAGGATGCTAACCGTTGCATCCTCGCCCGGGGAAAACTCGTTGACACCGATCACCGTCGCAGAGAACGATGGTGCTCCCCCCATGTACTTCGTTGCTGCCGACCCGGGCACTATGATTAGTGCGATGCATGCTATGCCGGCGAGCAGGGTGATGAGCCCCGGAGCGGTGCTGGATGATCCGGCGAAACCGGTTCTTGCCATTGTTAAGCTCACCTGTTCGCCTTTTTCCTATGGATAATGTACCCGATCGCAATGATGATGGCCGCAATGACTGCGAGTGCAACCGGGTTCTTCAAGAGCGTGGCGACCGGTCCCTTGTCCTCAGTGACGTTCAGGTCCAGTTTCACCGGGTCTGAAATGATCGTGTTGTCGAACGCATCGCGGTAACGGACCTCGGAATCGATGCCATACGGTTTCAGCGTTGCCGCCCTGTCGACGGCTACAAGGAACGAAGCCTTCTTTGTTTCGCCGGGTGCAATGTCTCCGAGATACGAGGTGTCATCGTTGCTGGTGAAGGGGTCGACCATGCTGATCCGTACCTGGGCATTGTAGGCGGTCGCCCCACCGCTATTGCGGTATAGTGCGGTGATTACCCCTTTCTGGCCGGGAGAGAGGTTTGCATCGTCCGAGACGATGGTAAACTTAATCTTATCTCCGACAGGAACCCCGATCGTTTCGGTGTCAGAATTGACAAAATCACCCTCATAATTCTCGTATCTGGCATAGACATCGAGAGGATAGGTCTGTGCTTCAGCATTCTTGTCCACGGTTGCCTTGAAGACACAGGTCGCCGTGCCTCCTGCGGGGAAATCGCCGATGTAGGCGCTCGATTGCGTGGGGGTGACCGGGCTCCCGCCATTCCGGCCGATAATTATGACAGCTTTCTTCGCATTATCGTGCCCGATATTCTTTACCGTGAGTGTTATCGTCCCTTCCAGACCGGCATTCAGCTGGCTGACATTGGAGGAGACCACGCTGACCCGGACATCCGGCTTGATGTTCACCGGGAGCTGGAACGTGAGATTCTTCTCCTTGTAATCGTACTGGATGGTATCGGTACCGTACTGCCACGCATCATACAGGTAGGTGTAGTTCAGATTTACCGGCAGGGAATAGGTTCCCGAAGGGGTATCGGAAGGGATCCGTACCGTAAATATTCCGGTCACTTTACTGCTGGCTTTCAGATCGCCGAGCTTCTGGGGATCGGTCTTAACGATAAACGGTGTGGTCCCGTTTTCCAGTGTGACCGTGAGGAACTTTGCCGTGTTCGGAAGATCGTCCCGGTCCACGATCCCGGAGTACGAAAACTTGAACTCGTTCACCCCGGTATTTTCGACGGATACCGCAAGCTGCACATCCTGGCCCGGTGAGAACTCGTTGGTTCCCGCGACGGATGCGGAAAGTACCGGTTCTCCGGCCATGTACTTCTCCCCGGCACTAGCCGGACCTGTAATGATGAACAGGAATGCTATACTTACGAGAATAACAAACCAAAACTGGCTGTTTCCCTGGCAGAAACGGTACCTCCTTGAACGGGTAGTGTTCTGGCATGATCGCTTGATATCGGGATTCATGGATTATTCACGTTCTCCATTTTGTTGTTTGATCAAGATTGGAAATATTAATATTAAAACATTTCTGTTATTGATTATACATATGAATTATAAATAAAATGCTGGGTAGTATGGTAAACATCCGGAACGTTCGGAAAAAGAGAATCGGGTGCGATAAAACAGGGAAGATCAATGAAGAAGATCCTGGAGTGCATTAATACGCTCGCGCAGGTTCCTCTCGCGCTCGGCAAATTCGGTGATATCTGATATCGTAATATATATACTAGAAATACTCCCGTGTCGGGCTGCAGTAACCTTTCCAAGGATATACCGGGGGATGCCGTCTTTCCGCTTGATCCATATCTTGTACTCCTTCGGGGAGGAATTCGGCCTCACATTCCTGATGATCTTATTGATCTCTTCCATATCTTTAATTTGGATAAATCCCGAATCGGATAGGGCCTTTTTGTCTACCTTGAAGAGAGTATCCCAAAGGCCCATCGCAGCCATCTCTTCCATGGAATATCCGGATATCTCTTCGATGCGGCGGTTGGTAAAGACAATTTTTTCATTCTCGACAAGGATAATGCCATCCTGGATATTGTCCGCCATCATCCTGAGCCGCTCCTCCTGGACCTTCAGTTCCGTGACATCAGTGAAAACAACAAAATTATACTCCGAATCTTGGTGCCGTACGCCGCTTACCCGTACGAAGACGAACCGCCGGTCCTGGTCCTTCCTGATGATCCACAACGGGAGTGTGATGGGTTTGTCCGGGTTCGTTTCAAGTTCCCTTATCTGTTGTTCTGCTTTCTCGCGGCACTCCGGGGCGACCATCATGAGGGGATCCCCCGCCATAATCTCTTCGATTGCATAGCCCGTGATCTCTGCAATCCTGCCGTTTGCGTAGATTGTCTTCCCTTTATTCGTGATCACGAGGCCGTCCTGGATATTATCGGCCATCATCCTGAACCGCTCCTCGCTTGTGCGGATCTCCCGCTCGTTAAGGATGCGGTCAGTGATGTCATCGAGGATGAGCGTAATTCCCTTTCTCCCGTCTTCAAAAACAGTGGGTACACATTTCTGGTGGAAGATCCGCTCCCCGTCACCCATCATATGAAAACTGACAGTGACCTCTCCCTCACCTATACCGGCAGTTATCGTCTCGAGAAATTCGTGGACATCAACTTCGGGCGATTCAAGGAACCCGATATTTTTCCCGACCGCTTCATCACGGGATAACTGGAGGAGTTTTAGGAAATTGTCATTGATGTCGGTGATGCGGGACTCGTTGTCCAATACCATGATGAGCTCTTTTGAGTAGCTGAGCATTGCCGAGAGCGGGACTCGCTGGGAGATGGTGAAGACTTTTGCCTTGCCGTACGTCCGCATGTCCACCCGGCCGGAAATAAGGAGGATATCGAGGTACCGCCCGATCGTGTTCTTGTTCTTCTTCAAAGCTTTCGAGATATCGGTTACACTCATCCCGCCAGAATTTTTCTTGAGGATCTCTTCGATGGCGTTGAGTTCCTGCTGGTATTCCTGCATCATTTTTTAAGTTACCCAACTATTGGTTGATATTTTATAGTTGTGAGCATTTATAATTCTTGTGGATGAACCACTTGTATAATCAACAAACATCATGTTTAAATAATATTACTATGATCAAATAATGAAGAGATTAAAATGAATTGGAAGGGCACAAATGATCTCCGCGTTGTATGTTGATGATGATACTGGTCTGTTGGAAATTGGGAAGTTTTTCCTTGAGCGGAACAGGGAGATCAGTTTAGATACCTCTACCTCAGCCCGGGAGGCGATGGAAAAGATCAGGAGCCATCAATATGATGCGATTATTTCTGATTACCAGATGCCGGAAACAGATGGTATCGAATTTTTAAAAATGGTCAGGGCGTCAGGCAATAGCATTCCTTTCATTATATTCACTGGTCGCGGGCGGGAGGAGGTAGTTATCGAAGCGATCAATAATGGTGCGGACTTCTATCTCCAGAAAGGTGGCGACCCGGAGGCCCAGTTTGCCGAGCTCGTCCATAAGATCAGGAAGGCAGTGAATAATAAACGGGATCAGGCAGCTTTGAAGAGACGCGAGATCTGGTTCCGGTCCATTGTCCAGAACTTAAATGATCAGATCATGGTGGTAAACCGGGAGGGAATTATAATTTATTTATCCCCGGGAATTGAGAAACAGCTGGGGTATTCCCAGGATTATCTGAGAGAGGGAAATGTCTGGGAATTAATTCATCCGGAGGATATCGATCGGGTAAAATTTAAATTAGCTCAAGCATATGAAACAGACCATCTTTCGTCACCCGTTGAATACCGGGTTTGCAAAGCTGACGGTTCATACATTCACCTATCGTCAACGTCAAGCAACCTTCTTGATATTCCTGAGATCGGTGGCATTGTCATCACCACCCGGGAAATCACCGAACAGAAAATAATGGAGGACTCTCTCAGGATAAGCCAGTTCAAGCTCATGGAGGCAATGGACCTGGCTCGAATGGCGGATTGGGAATATGATTACCAGACAGACCTTTTTACCTTTAATGACCGGTTCTACGCGTTGTTCGGTACCACAGCAGCGCGTGAAGGAGGCTATAAGATACCTCCAGACAGGTATTTCCAGGAATTTGTCCATCCCGATGATCGCATCAGGATAATAGAAGAAGTGGAGAGGAAAAGAAACGCATTCAATCCTCAAAGCGTGTCGCAGCTTGAACATCGGATTATCCGGAGGGATGGAGAGACCCGGTATATCCTCGTGCGCAGCGAGAGAACCACCGAAAACAAGGGGCAGATCATCAAAATCCACGGTGTGAACCAGGACATTACGGAGTTAAGAAAAGCCTTGGAAGCATTTCAGGTTGGAGAAGAGAAATACAGGGTCGTTGTTGAAAACAGTCATGAAGCTATTTACATTTACCGGGATAAACGGTTTCTTTTCGTAAATAGTTGCGCATCAGAGATGACTGGTTATCCTCATGATGAGCTGATGAACAAGGAAGTTTGGGAACTCGTACATCCGGACGACCGGGCAAGGCTGCAGGAATCCGGACAACGAAGAATTTCAGGTCAGCAGTTCCAAAACTTTTTTTCTGCACGTATTCTCACAAAAACCGGTGAGGAACGGGAAGGAGAGTTTTCTGTTGGCAGCATCACCTATCAGGGACAGCCTGCTATTCTCGGTATTGTAAGGGATATGACTGAACGGAAACAGGCAGAAAAGAGAATTCGCGAATCTGAAATATTCAATTGGGAAGTAATTAACAGTATAAAGGAAGGAATTGTCATCTATGATCGTGAATTGCGTATCACACTCTGGAACCGGTTCATGGAGGAATTGACCGGTATACCGGCCTCCGATGTCGTGGGTAAACCGGCGGTTGCTCTGTTTCCCTTCCACAGGGATACCGACATTGCAGGACTGCTGGAGGGTGCATTATCCGGTGTAACAGGAACATCTGACGATTTTCACTTTATAATCCAACAAACGGGAAAGTCCGGCTGGGCGAGGGGGATTTACTCTCCCCATTATGATGCAACCGGAGATATTATCGGGGTCGTGGGGATTGTCAGGGGTATCACTGAACAAAGAAATCTGGAGGAGTTATACAAAAAGAGCGAGCAACGCAACACGGCAATGATCGCCGCAATCCCTGACCTCCTTTTTGTTCTTTCCAGTGACGGTACCTGCCTCGATTTTCAGGCAACGAATAAGAATTTGCTGGCGTTACCACCAGATCAGATCATTGGAAAAAATATTCGCGACGTGATCTTTAGTGCAGATACCATAAAGGTCTTTTTTCAGGCAATGTCAAAAGCGATAGATACGGGCAGACCCCAACAAATCGAATACGATCTTTCTCTGCCTTCCGGCACTTATCTGTTCGAGGCACGGCTGGTCAGGCTGGGTTCCGACCGGGTACTGGGTATTGTACGGGACATCACCGCCAGAAAACACGACGAAAAGGCTCTAAGGCAGGCAAACCGCCAGCTTAACCTGATGACAAGCATCACCCGGCACGACATACTAAACGAAATCACCGTCATTCTTGGGTACCTGACTATCGGACAAAAGAAATTTATCGATTCCGAATTGAAAGATTATTTCGCTAAAATAGAATCCAACGCCAAACTAATCAAAGAACAGATTGACTTTACCAGAATCTACCAGGATCTCGGCACCCATGCACCCCAGTGGCTTGCAATCGACGAAATTATATCCCGGTTACGCACTCCGGATAATGTCAGACTGGAGGTAAATATTCAGGATATTGAAATACGTGCAGATCCCCTGCTTGAATCGGTATTTTTCAACCTTCTTGACAACTCCATCAGGCATGGTGAGAAGGTAACTGAAATCATGGTGTCATCAAATCATTCTGACCAGGGATTGACAATCGTGTGGGAGGATAACGGTATCGGAGTTCCACTGGATGAAAAAAAGAAAATTTTTGAACAGGGAGTAGGGAAAAACACCGGATATGGATTGTTTCTTGCCCGGGAAATACTATCGATAACCGGAATAACCATCGCTGAAACCAGTAATCCTGGAATGGGGGCTCGATTTGAGATCACTGTGCCAAAAGGCGAGTATCGGTATACCAAACTAGAAAAGAATACAGAAGGCAGCCGTAGTACCGGATCATTCATCGGCTGTTGAGGATATAAATGGCAGAAAATAAAATGGAGGACGGAATAGACGTAAAAAATACAAACAGGCGTAACAGGATTAAAGTCTTTAACAAGAACCGGGTGGAGAATCTCACCGATGCGATTTTTGCATTCTCAATGACGTTGCTCGTGACAACCCTTGCGATCCCGGATGCAACCACCTTTACCTCAGCATTGCAGATCGATTCTGTGATCCTTCAGATCCTCCCGGATATTATGAACTATTTCATCGCGTTTGTTCTTATTGCTACATTCTGGTATATCCACCACCTCAGGTTTCACTATCTCCGCTCCATTGACTCATTCCTGATTATAGTCAACGTCATATTGCTCAGTTTCGTAGCCCTCATGCCATTCACAGCCCACCTCGTGGCGTCATTCCCGCTTAGCTTCTCTACACAGATTATATTCGAGCTCAACCTCCTCGTTATCGGAATTCTCACGGCTCTCCAGTGGGAATACATGGTCTGTAAACCCCTGCACCTTACCGATCCCGAAGACCTCCCGGACATAATCGCCAACCGGACAAAAACGCTTGTCTTTCCTTTTTTGTCGGTCATTGGGATCGGGCTTGCCATGATTCATGTCCCGCGCAGTGCATTCGTGTATCTCTTCGTGCCACTTTTCATCTGGATCATTGACCTGCGAAGAAAAAAAGAAGCGGACAAAAAAATTGATAGAACAAATTTCATGCAACGAATATAGATTCCACGAACAATGTCCCCTAATGCCGATGAAGAATGCCTGGCACACCCGGCCTTCACACTATGACAGTTCTCAATATTCCGGGGAGATGCTATTGAGAAACCGGGTGTCCCGGCCCCCCACGAGTGGTCTGCCGCCTGGCCGGCTCACTCTTCCCGCCGTTGTTCTTTTCCGGTCCCCATCGTCTTGATGGCCTCCACTACCTGGGGCGCAATTTTTTCCGAGAGTACGCTGATGGTCCGGGAGAGTGGATCTTCCTTGCGGAGGGTAAAGACCTGGATCCCCCCGGGTCCCTTCACCTGTTTATCGACAATGACCAGGGCGACCGGGGAGATTCCGCCCCCGCCCCCGCTTCCCCCGGCACCCGTGCCGCTACTGCCTTTCCCTTCGCCGGCCCCGAATCCGAACCCGAACTCGACCACCGGGATCATGAACCGATCCTCCATCTCTATAGGGTTACCGATCACATGGGCCGGTGACAGGAGCCGATCCAGCTCGTCAGCCATCGTGTGAAGCATCTCATCTCCAGTCATTAGAATTCACAAATACCTTCTCGGCCAGACGCTATAAGAATGTTCCGGGGCAGGCAATAAGAATTTACGGGCATACATTAACAGCCCTTCCTGCTAGCCATGCCCGTAAAACATGGTGAGAACTTACATGTTCCCCGATGGGGGTGCAAGGAACCATGCGATGGTTCCAGGGATTCTGAGCGGGTCTCCGTTCATGGACAGGTATTATTACATAGGAGCGAGATTGATGATCTTTTGCATGAAGCTCCCGGATACCAGCTGGATCAAGGTCGATGCCGACCTCGTTGCCATCCTCCTCCTCCTCCTTGTCATACCCTTTGTCATTGGTCTCATAGGGGGCATTTCCCTCCCCGCATCCCTCGGGTTCATCCTCTCCATCCTTGTCCTCCAGGGGTTAGCCCCGCCCGTGGGGATCATCCTCGGATTCCCCGTGTACCTTCTCATTCCCTTCCTCTTGTCGGTGGCGGCGGGATTCATCCTCATGATCTTCAGGGTCTGCGACATCTTCTCGGGGAAGTCCCGGTGGGTTATGAGGCAAATCGCGAAGGTCGAGGCCCTCATGGAGAAGCACCCGGTCCTTAATTCCTACGGCCAGATAGCGCTTATTGCCATCATGTGGGTACCGGGGCTTGGCCTTTACGGGACTCCTTTCCTTGCCTGGATCCTTCACTGGCGGAGCCCTTATGCGATCCTCCTCATGCTCGTCGGCTGGCTTATCGCCTGCCTAGTGGTCCTCGGCATGGCAAGTGGGATCCTCCATGCCCTGTTCTGACACCCTGACTGCGTTTTGAGGTCGACCGGTGGCAATGCCTGTGAGCATCCACATCTATCCAAAAGGGAGAGAGAAAATGAGGATTATGGGAACCATTGGGGTGGTGTGCACCCGGACTTATACGACTCCCGCGGTTCTCTCAAAGAATCGCATAGACATTTTAGAAGAATGCAATTGACAACACTACACCAAGTACTGAGTGACAAACTGGATAGGTTCCCGAAACTGGCGATTTCCATCAGGCTTACTTATTCTGAGTTGGAAAAGACTTGCATTGATAAAGAAAAATGTTATCAGAGTTCCGAAATTTAGAATAGAGGCCGGATAAAACAGCGCGTCGATGACGCGGGGCCGACATGGAATATTCCAGGGACATTAACCATAATCGGCCTCACGTTGGCAGCCAGACTTCCCCGTCTGCCCTCGACTGCGGTTACTCATCTCACATCCTGAGTGTCGCCGCTTTAATCTCCAGGTTTTCAGCGTGCTTCTCCAGTTTTTTAGCATGCTTCTCCAGGTGCTCAGCCTCTAGTTCTTTCAGCCTTCTGGCAGCGTTCTGATAGTCTTCACGAATCTCCGCTTTAAACGCCTCAAATGCTGCCTTCGCATTCCCCCGGGCCTCCGACTCCTTCTTCTCAAGCGCCGTGATCTTAGCGTCATCCTCGCTCATCCTCTGATCCAGCCTCTGCCTGGCCTTCTCCTGCTTGTTCCTCAGCTTGGCGTTGAACCCGTCGATCTTAGCCTGGAGTTTGGCCTTCCTGTCGGTTTTAGCTTTAGTCTGCTCGACCTTCAGCTCGCTAATTTCTTCCTTTAACGCCCCGATATCCTTGGCCCTCTGATCGGCCTCGAAGTTCTTCTTCGTCGTCCGGAAAACAATGCCACCAAGCTCTTCCATGGTCACATCGACGGGAGTTACCCACTCCTCGCTCAGGTCAGCAACGACAGCATACTTTCCCGGTGTCAGCTTCTCAGACACTTCCCTTAGGAAGTCTTCGTCGACGCCGGCGGCGTAAATATCGCTTATCCCTCCGGTCATCGCGCCAACTGCTGCACCGATACCAACACCGACTGCCCCACCCAGCAGACCTATAAGACTGCCGATTGCCGTACCCGCAACTGTGCGGACCGGAAAATCGCCTTCCGCTTTCTTAACGCTTATTGTCCCATCGGGGTTCTTACCTATCACCGATTCTGCATAGATCACGACACTTTCCTCGTAATCGAGCTTGTTCAGCGCACGTGAACCTTCATACGCCTTTGAGTCGTTGTCAAAGACCACTACTAACATTTTTTCCATTTTGTTTTTCCTCCTTTTAACGAATGCCTGCACATACACGCATCCACATTTCTATCATGCGGAAAGCAGATTACCCTTATTTACCGGCATTGTACAATACTACACAGCACTGTTGAAGCTTCAAAAACGGTGAGGAAATTGGAGGACCAGGAGAGAATTGAGGTACTGCTTTATGAGCTTTCAAGCGAGAGCCGGCTCAACATACTACGCGGGCTGAATGAAAAGAACCGCACGATGACAGGCATTGCGAGTAACCTGAACCTGACTACCACTGAGGCTTCCAGGCAGTTGCAGCGCCTGAGCGACACTCTTCTCGCCCAGAAACAGCCCGATGGGACGTATTCAATCACGTTTTATGGCAGGCTTGTCCTGCATTTTTGCTCTCACCTGGATTTTGTCGCAAGGCATAAGGAGTACTTCCTGACCCACGATGCCCTGGTGCTCTCACCCCAGTTTCTGAGCAGGCTAGGTGAGCTCTCTGGATCGAATCTGAAACTGCATATGCTGGAGAACATTAACACCGCTCAGCGAATGGTCAGGGGGGCTGAGGAGTATATCTGGAGCGGCGGTGAGGAGCCCCCTGTATCTGACTCAATGCTGAGGGGATCGGTTCCTGAAGGTATCAAATGCAGGTTTCTTTTTCTGGAACGTTTTCTTCCCAAGGAACCGTCCGCTCTTAAAGTGGCAAGGAACATGGAATTCAGAAGTATCGACAGGTTTCCTGTCAGCTTATTGATGACCGAGAAGGGGGCGTTCGTCAGCTTCCATCAGATCAATGGGAGGACGGACCACGCCGGGTTTGTTGGTGAGGATCCGATCTTTCATAACTGGGTTAGAGATTTGTTTCTCTATTATTGGGAGCAAGGCAGGCGAATTTATTAGCGGAACCTCCAGAACACGGCTTACAGTATATTCAATCCAATACCATGGAGAATAAAACGATAAATGCGGCACCAATTTAGCTGATTACGATCTTTTTCCTGACTACAATGAGGCTCAATATTTCATAATCACCTTTAAGTATATCTATACGGATAATAACGATTTGATCAAAATGCCGACCGATGAAGAGAAACCAAGTATTGAGAAGATATTTGCCGAAAGGGAGATATCTGAATCCATAATTGAAATCGAATTATGTGCCCCGGCCCCCGGCCCGCAAAAATAGGAACGGCAGCGCGAACAAGGAATTTATGTAGGGATTGGGCGCCCTGAGGACTGATCTCATCCGGGATCTCACAGATTTTTTAATGCCAGGTTCAGCCGGGATAGGTATGTAGGGTCATACCGATCCGATCTGGTCATATGAATCAAAACTACTAAGGTGATTGCGATCCTCGATCGATATTTCTCTCTTCCGGAAGGGGTTGTGCTGGTTCCCGGGGCAAAATTTTCTGTTTTGGCCGATTTCAGAAAAAAGGAACTATTTCGTGTCAATGCATCCGCTATGAGTATTATCGAGCTCGGGGAGAGGGGTTACCGGCTGGCTGATATCGCGAAGATCCTGGAACTTGAAGATACTGACCTCCTTCAATTTATAAGGAATCTTGGCAACCAGGGTCTCATTCAGCTCTCTGCCATGCCGAAACCACAGAGAATTCAGGACGCACCCCGGGTTGGATTAGAATTCATGTGGCTCGAAGTTACAGCAGGATGTAATCTCCGCTGTCCCCACTGCTATGCCGATGCCGGGACTGCACAGGTCGCCGATCCATCTGCAGAGGAAATATTCGGCTGGCTCGACCAGGGGGCCGCAATGGGTTGTAAAAAGGTCCAATTTACCGGGGGTGAATGCATAATGAGAGATGACCTTAAGGTACTCATCAATCACGCCCGAAACCTGAGGTATGAATTCATCGAAGTGATGACCAACTGCACATTATTCACCGAACCCCTTGTCCGTTTCTTTTCCGAGAACAGTATCAATGTCGCGACTTCCCTGTATTCGTTTCGATCGGCAACTCACGATTCTATTACCGGAGTCAGTGGCAGCTTCGAAAAAACGATACATGGCTTGAAACTTCTCCTGGCCTATAACATCCCAGTACGTTGTGACATCGTTGCCATGGCCCAGAACGAAGACGATCTCGACGGCACTCAACGTCTCCTGAAGGAGATGGGCTTATTCCATAGGCATCCCATTTCCATCCGGCCCACCGGGAGGGGGATCGATACGAAGAACTGGTCACGGAAATACGGGTTCCGATCCATCCGGACCGGGCCGGATTTTCGAATCGATCGGAAGACCTATGAATTCAGCCTTTGCTGGAATAATTGCTGGACAGGATTGATCGCAATAACCAGCAACGGCAACGTCCTGCCCTGCGTCTTTGCACGAGAACAAATTGCAGGTAACGTCAGATCCCAGCCGTTGTCTGATATTATCCAGGGGAAAATGCAAGAATTCTGGAGCCTGACCAAGGACCGCGTTGAGACCTGCAAAGACTGTGAATATCGTTATTTTTGTCATGATTGCCGGCCCTGGGCATACGGTTGTTCTGGAGATCTCTACGCCAAATCACCGAAATGCACCTACGATCCTTACATCGGCAAATGGGGAACCGCAGAAAGGATGTTACATCCCCCTGATTCGTCATAACTGAGCTCACTACTGGTGACCGTTCCCCCAATGTTTCAGGATTTAATATCCTGGTACAGTTCCCAGGTAAACCGGGTCGCCTTTTCCTGTATCCCGTATCCTTCATTGGTAATGATATCCCGGATAAACATGAATATTACGGTGAGAATCAGAGGATACCATTTTTATACAACAAGATAATAGATTCGATGTTTGAGCATAAATGGGGATGCAAAATACCGGGGTGTTTCTCACGGGGACGGCAGCGGATGATATGAAAGTTGATGAGTTGATCAAGGAGGGTTGCGCTAAGCTCGATGAAAAGACCTTTAACAAACAAAGTAATGAGGCGGCCGAAAATTTCTTCAAGGATGCCCTGGTGATTGATCCGAAGTGCAGGAGAGCATTATGCGGATTGGGAATGGCTCAAGCATTACAGAAAAATTTTGATTCCGCATTAAAAAACTGTGAAAAAGTTCTTGCAGAGAATCCTGGATACGCTGATGAGCCTGTCGAAGTAGTAAAAAAGGATAGGGAATACGTGTATGCCCTTCGGGTCAAGTGCTATTGCTTAATAAACCAGGGCTTAACAAACCAGGAGAAATTTCATGATGCGATCAATGCGTTGGATCGATATATTGAATTGGAGCCAGAGAAATCTCGTGGCTGGATAAACAAAGGATATGCATTGTTTTCTCTGGGTCGATACGAAGAATCGGACCAATACTTCCAGAAATATTTAGAGGTTGAACCTCGTGATTCCCCAAGGCGTATCGATGTACTCAATTATCGAGGATTTGCAGCGTATAAAGGGAATAATTTAGAAAAAGCGGACCAATTTTTCGAACAGGCATATGCAGAGGATCCCATTTCATTCGGACCGCAAATAACTAAAACACTTGTCCAGGATAAGAGATTTTACCTTGAACAACAGAAGAAACTGATTACAACAGCGGAAAAATATTTAAAATTTTTATTGAAGGATATTCGTAGAGGACTCCGTATTGTCCAGTATATGTTTGTCATCCAATTCATTGCCGGGCTTAGTTTACTTGTGTATGCACTCATCCTCGCTGCGAATGGGAGAAATGATATCCTTACTTATATTACCGGGGCATCGGGTGGTTTGATTGCAATCCTGTCATTGGTTTTTTCAGCACCAGGCGATTTGCAGAAAAACCGCATCGATTATTCCCAATGGATGATAGCGTACGTCAATTGGATCAACACATTATACGCAGTAAGCGGGGCTATTAATCGAAAATCCAAGGATAATAAAGAGGTTGAATGGACGGAAATTCAACCCCTGCAAGATTACCTCACAAAGGTAACTATAAGTACAATTGCAATTGTTGAACAATATTGCGAATTCTCAAAAAAATCAAATTTATCAATACCGGTATTAACTCAGACGATACAACCAGTCCCAACGATAACCAGGATTTCCCCGCCAAGTGGATCTGCGGCAGGGGGTGTTACGGTGACTATCACCGGCACCGGATTTTCCGGTGCAACGGCAGTAAATTTTGGTTCCACCGCTGCGGCGACATTTTCGGTGAATTCGGATACGACTATCATCGCTACGTCTCCCGCTGGTACACTTGGTTTGGTAGATGTGACGGTCACAACACCCGATGGCACCAGTGCAATCTCTAATAACGACAAGTTCACTCAACAGTAAAAAAGGGAGAAAATTTCTCATCTTATTTTCTTAAAAATCGAACATCATGAATTCTCGGGGAGTTTAGCCACGAAAACAGATGCTGCGGACGGGACTGGCCGGTCCTCCTTCAAATCAACGCCACAGTCTGCACAATACTTCGAACCCGGGACATTATTTTTCCTACAGATATCACATACCTCATCCATAACGACTCAGTGGAGGATCTAACAATTATATTATTGAATAGAATCTCTTTCGCAGAGGATTGTTCGATAATCACTTCAATGTCAGAAAATTACATTCATGATAACATCAAGAAAGGCCTGGAGAAAATCAAGGCAAATCTCCATTCCTGGGGTTGGAACTACTGCGTATTCTTTTTCATACTAATCCCCGTAATTTTAGTTTTAATCTGTCTATTGCCTCAAAATGCCAAGGATTCGTATTTAATCCTCAATACAACCCATCCCTTACAATTTCAAACATACCTGCTCAACGAGTTTACCCATTCCGAGCTAACCCATCTCGTTCGGAATCTTGGATGCTACTTCCTTGCCATGCTGATTATTTTTTCATTGGATTGCAAACAAACCCGGTTCAAAATTATGGCGGTCTTTTCTTTTATCGTGGTTCCTGTCGTTGCATCGATATTCACAATATTCCTGTTCAATACAATTGGAAACGGGGTGACCTCCCAGGGATTCTCCGGTATCGTGTTTGCCCTGCTCGCCTATGCATTGGTTCTCTTTATCCTGTTCTTCCTCAGTGATTTTCTCGATATGATGGAAAGTGGAGTGACGTTTACCGGGTGGCGAAGGATTCTCTATTTTTCGTTATTCATTATTCTTGGAATCATCCTGGTTGTGTTAATCCAATATGGAATTCAGATTAGCTTGTTTGTACAAACCGAAAGCCTGGCTAGTAATGGAATCGGCCACTTCGTGGGATTTTTTGGAAGCTTTCTAATGTTGTCAATATATGGATTAACTTTTGAACGTCGGAGAAGGTGTTTTTTTGGCCTTCTTCTTTTTGCCACGGTGGGATCTCTCGTAATCTATTATCCCTACCTGGTCCATTTTATCCAAATTTTGAAGGTTGCCTGACATCCGACCATCATGTTCGCTCCATCGGGCCTCCTCCGCTCACAGAATAGCCTAGTCTCCATCGGTTCATTATGGGGATAAACGGCCATACCTCGTCGTGGAGCTTCTCATCATCGCCTATCCCTTCACGCTCCAGGTCCCATGACCGATGTCATCGGTCCCGTCGCTGATTACCGTACCATTGCAGACGCTCGGTGACTCGTGAACGCGATGCATGTGGGGCTCGGACGGTCCGCTTGAGAGCGTCCCGTTACCTTCGCACCACATCGCGGCGTTCACTCGGGCCGCTTGGCCTGCGTTTCTATCTTCTAAAGGTTTGATTAAGGGTGTACGTGCAAAAAAAAGAGAGTGTTCAGAGTCCGGCCCGGTCCACAATCACATCGGCAACAGCCTTTGCGCTTTTAAAGGGGAAGTCCGAGGCCTTCAGCAGTGTACCCGCTTCACCGGCAGTCATTTTCACGTCTCCCACCTGGCACGTGGTATCCGCACCATTGGGAAACGCTGCAATAAGATCTTGTGGGGTCTTTATCGGGAATTTTGCACCTGCAAGTGCACCGGAAATCTGCGAATGAATCTGTTCCCGTACCGATATCATCCCGGACACTTCCCCGGCTGCCTTTGCAATTGGGCAATCTGCATTGTGGGTATCACACCCAAAACACGCATTCTTAATTGACTTCAACGATTCTTCGGCTTTTTCCTGCGATACATCCTTGTCGGTATATCTCCATGTCGGCATTTTTTTCACCAGACACTTGTACGATTGTTATAATAATATAGTTGAGCGTCATTAAAATATACAAAAAGAGTTGGTGTAGTAATATGACCTTCAGTGTTATGAGGGTATATTCCGATACACAGAGTGGAGAATTATGGGAGCAGTACTGGGTACCCTGACAGAAATCCGCGATCTCAAGGCAGAGATTACGGGGCTTCGAACAGACCTCAAGCGATTCATCGAACGGGCAAACCAGCAGCAGGTTGCTGTGGTACTTGAGGATCTAAAGAAAAATTACTCGGATGTGTTCACGAACCACCAGGTGGAGAATGCAAAATCAGATCTCTCTGCCCATATGGTTGGCGATTGCAAAATGCGGGAAAAATGTTACCAGGTTTTTATGGAATTTTTACAGAATACCTCGCAGCATATTAAAGACGGACAGGTATCGGGTGAAATAATACAGTCCTACCGCGAGCAAATGAAAACCATGCGGAGTAAAGGCCCTTATACCCGATGTGACACGTGTTTTTCGGAAGTCCACCGGCTCTTTGAAAAGCAGGTAGACCTGATGCAGTCACTCGGGATTTACAAAAAGATCGATGAAAATAACGAGAGATCACTGGATATTGCGGATGAATCTGTAGTCAAGGATCTTCTCGAACCTGTAGCAAATATCCAGCGGTTCCAGATTTTAAAATCCCTTACAACCCAGACAAGGTCATTTTCTGACATATCCCAGATGACAGGGCTCCGGGGCGGGAACCTCCTCTTCCACATTAAAAAACTTACAGAATCAGGGATGATTTTACAACGCCATGAGCGTGGAGATTATATTATCACAGATAAGGGGTTCAAAACAATAACCGCCATTTCAGAGTTATACCAACTTCTTAACCCGGCGTAATTTTTTTTCGGATATCTAGTTCCTGAGCGAAACCGCCCGCTTCCCGTTCCACTCGCGGGCTCGATGGAGGCAGGGAGCACGAGGCCTGGCTGAGGCCATGCCACCTCCGAGTGCTCCCGGCGCCCTTGATGGAGTGAAACCGAAGAATAGAGTTCTCTGTGGGTGCCTCTGTGGTAAGTCGGGAAGCCATAGTCTAGCGTGCGCAAGATCGAGTTAAAAAACAGTGGGACAAATGCCGATGGCATTTTACCCAGAGTAAAGATGCTGCGGACGGGATCCGAACCCGCGACCTCCAGATATCTCAGATGATGGCGCCTGGATCTGCACGAAAACCCTATGAGTCTGGCGCCCTAACCAGCTAGGCCACCGCAGCGCACAAAAGTGCATAGTAACAACGCAGTTTGCAATATTAAAGGTTCTGTTACGTCGGCAGGATGGCAGGAAATCCGCGAACCGATTTGTTGTGGCATTATCGGCCGGACATGTATTGTTCTTTCAGGTTCACCGCTAATTCCTTTGCAAGGGTAAGGTCTTCGTCATTGGGCCTGCCTTTGTTCATTCCTCCGAAAAATTTCAGGAAGCTGTTGGTATTGAAACCCTTGCAACTGAATTCGCCGACAATCACGTAGCCTTTGGATTGCAGTTTCTCCCGTAGAAGTGCATGATCCTTCACAGTTTTGGACGCTCCTGTTATTCCGGCGGTAGAAAAAATGAATGCTTTTCCGTCCGTCACCTGCGGCAACCGGTCGGCAAGAGACAGCAGGTACTCGTGATGCCTGCCGCTGTATATCCCCGAGCCGAAGCCGATGAGCCCGAAATCGGAAAGATCTCCGGGATTTACCTCCTGGGGCGATATTATCCGGGCATCGAGGACGTTCGAAAAGACCCGGGCAATTTTTTCCGTGTTGCGGTGATGGTACGAATATACGATCAGGAGAGATTTCATTTCCGATCCTATCGTCCCGCCTTCTTATGCTGGATATAGACATTTACCGCTGCTGTAATCGCAGCCACTTCCTTCCCCTGCCGCAGCGATGCTCCGAGGGTCTGAATACGGGTCTCCTCCTCGCGGACATAGCGGTTCAGGGTCTTTGCTATGTGCTCTTCCTGCAGGAACCCGGTATGGGTGTTGCCCTCGACGAACTGGGTGTTATTCATGATTGCATGGTGGAGCGGGAGAGTTGTTTTAACCCCGATAATCACGTATTCAAAGATTGCACGCCGCATCCGCTGGATGGCCTCCATCCGGTTGTAGCCGTACGCACAAAGTTTCGAGATCATGGAGTCATAATTTGTCGGAATGGCATACCCTACATGGATCCCGGAATCCAGCCTGATTCCGGGACCGCCCGGAGACCGGTAACGCACTATTTTGCCAGGATCGGCGGCAAAATTGTTCAGCGGGTCCTCGGCATTGATCCGGCACTCGATGGCATGACCCCGGATGGAAATCTCTTCCTGCCCAAAAGGTAGTGGTTCACCAGCGGCGATCGCTAACTGCTGCTTGACGATATCGATCCCGGTAACGAGCTCCGTGATCGTATGTTCAACCTGGAGACGGGTGTTCATTTCCATGAAATAATAATTGCCATTGCTGTACAGGAATTCCACGGTCCCTGCATTCGTGTAATTCGAGGCTTTGGCAACGGCTATTGCAGACTCCGACATCCTTCTCCTGAGGTTGTCGGTCATAATGGGGCAGGGGGATTCCTCGACGAGTTTCTGGTGCCTCCTCTGGATTGAACATTCCCTCTCGAAAAGGTGGACCGTCTGGTTATGCTCGTCCCCGAGGATCTGGAACTCGATGTGCCGGGGTTTCACGAGGTATTTCTCGATAAAAACCGTTGAATCTCCAAACGCTGACTCGGCGACCCGCATCCCCAGACCAATTGCTTCTTCGAGGGCCTCCTCTTCCGGGATGATCTGCATCCCGATGCCCCCGCCGCCTGCACTCGCCTTGACGATGACTGGGTACCCGATCTCTTCGGCAATTTTTTTCGCAACGTCGATATCGGTTACATCTCCTTCTGTGCCCGGGACGACAGGGACGCCGGCACGTTTCATGGTCGCCTTGGACTCGATCTTCGACCCCATCATCTCGATCGTGCGCCAGGAAGGGCCGATGAACATGACCCCTTCTTCGGAACAGCGTTTTGCAAAGTGATAATTTTCGGCGAGGAACCCGTAACCGGGGTGGATTGCCTCGGCTCCCGACCGTTTTGCCACCTCGATGATCCGTTCCATGTTGAGATAACTTTTCGATGGCGGAGCTTCTCCAACGAGAAATGCCTCATCTGCATATTTTACATGCAGGGCATTCTCATCGGCAGTTGAATAGACCGCAACCGTTTCCACGCCGAGCTCGCGGCATGCCCTCATCACGCGTATCGCAATCTCTCCGCGGTTTGCGATCAGAATCTTATCGAAAAATTTCATTCGACCACCAGGAGGACATCGCCGCTCTGGACGACATCTCCGGTATCGACGAATATCTCGGCGACCCGGCCGTCCACAGGGCTGTGGATCGGATTTTCCATCTTCATCGCCTCGAGGACCACGAGAAGGTCACCTTTTTTCACGACGGCGCCCCTGCTGACGGCAACTTCAAGCACCATTCCCTGCATGTTGCTCTTGATTCCGCCCTGGATGTCCCCGCGGGGTATTTTTGTTGCGCCGGAACTTGCGGTGGCAACCGTGCTTCCTTCGACGGAAACGATCCGTACTGAAAAGATTTCGCCGTCAACCTCTACCTCCATACAGCTTGGCATATCGCCCCGGATGATGGCAGGGGTCTTTTTCGTTGGGATTTCTTCAACTTTCCGTTCTCCCTTCAGGAACGAGGGTGCGATCGCCGGGTAAAGGATATAGGTAAGGACGTCCTCCTCCTTCTTTACCAGGCCGGCTGCAACTGCCTGCTCCTTCATTTTCTCGTAGGAAGGTTCGAGGAGGTCGGCGGGACGGACCGTGATCATCGCTTCGCCGTCGATGATCAGGTTCCTGATCGTATCGCTGATCGGGGCCGGTGGTCGTCCATAGAGCCCGCGGACGTAATCCTTCACTTCCTTGGTCACGTTCCTGTACCGCTCCCCACCCAGAAGGACATTCATTACGGCCTGAGTACCGACTATCTGGGACGTCGGTGTAACAAGGGGAGGATACCCGAGATCTTTCCTCACTTTTGGAATTTCCGCAAATACATCGTTCAGCCGGTCCAGCGCATCCTGTTCCTGCAGTTGTGATACCAGGTTCGAGATCATCCCACCCGGCAGCTGGTATATGAGGACATCGCTGTCGACCCGTTCGGAGATAGGATTGATCAGCCCTTCATACCGTTCCCGGATCTTTAAACAGGTGTTTCTCACTTCACGGAGGGCAATGAGATCAATCCCCGTGTCTCGCGGCGTCCCTTCCAGGGAAGCAACGACACTCTCTGTCGGAGGCTGCGAGGTCCCAAGGGCGAATGGCGACATCGCCGTATCGAGGATATCCACACCGGCTTCAATCGCCGCCTGGTAGCTCATCGGGGATATTCCGCTCGTCGAATGGCTGTGCAGGTCAACCAGGATATCGATCTCGTCTTTCATCCCCCTGATCAGTTCGTATGCCGGGACCGGCATGATAAGACCTGCCATGTCTTTGATACAGATCGAATCGCAGTCCCGGGAATAGAGATCCCTGGCCATTTCTATGAATTTCTTGTTGTTGTGCACGGGACTGGTCGTGTAACAGATGGTCCCCTGCAGGTGCGCCCCGACGTCCTTGACTTTTTTCATTGACCGGTCCATGTTCCTGATATCGTTAAGGGCATCAAATATGCGGAAAATATCCACGCCGTTCTCGTGGGAAAGTTCTACGAACCTGTCAACGACATCGTCTGAATAATGCCGGTACCCCACGAGATTCTGGCCCCGCAGGAGCATCTGTATCGGGGTATGTTCAAGCTCCTGTTTCAGGAGGTTCAGGCGTTCCCAGGGGTCCTCGGCAAGGAACCGTATTGCCGTGTCGAACGTGGCGCCACCCCACGCTTCGACAGAAAAAAAACCAATCGAGTCGATCTGGCGGGCAAGGGGCAGCATATCATCAGTCCGCATCCGCGTTGCGATTAACGACTGGTGTGCGTCCCGAAGCGTAGTATCTGTTATCAGTAATTTTTGTGGACCGGCAACACTCATCATTACACCTCGATCGAATAGGGACTTATACTATACACATCTGGAAGCTAAAGCCTCACAAAAATTCAATGTGGAAGTATAAAAATATCACGAACAGGCAAAAAAGCAAAAATAAGGATTAAAATTGCAATAATCGCACAGAGGTAATCCCGGGTTTCCGGGTGGAATACGGGGCAGACGGTCCCCCCCCGTGTATATCCCCTGACAGCGAGAAGATCTGCCTGTTCGCCGGCTTTCCTGATCTGGTTCAGGACAATCATCCCGGCTACCGGAATGAGATTGCGAAATGTGAATTTATTCCCTTTCTGTTGTATTGCCATCCGAATCCTTCCGAGATCATCTTCGAGGTCATGGATCCCCTGCATGCTCATCTCGGCGATTATTCCCGGATCGAAACCATAGCGCCTCCCGAAGGTCCAGACAGAAACTGAAAGAAATTCTCCGGGTCGATACTCGTAATATGCGTACAGGGCGAGAAGCAGGATTACGGTCAGGCGGATAAAATACGAGAGCCCGTTTCCTCCCGTAATCTGGGTGAAGACGGATACAACGGCGATCATCAGGAAAAATGTGGCCGTCGCCGGTCGTTTCAGCACCGAAAGCCCCGGGGTGAAGATCACCCAGTACAAAAATGCAGACATCGCCCCGGTTACACTGGTAAACGCGGCGACGGAGAGGATAATAACCACAAATATCCTTATTCTCGGGTCCTGCATCGGGCCTCCAGCAATGCCCGGGGCGAGATATTTTCCGGGACTATCCCTTTCGCGAGCAGGTTCCTGATGTGTACCGGCACGCTACCCCATCGTGTAATTCCTTCCGGGGTCTTGCCGCAGCAGACGAGTGATCCATCCTGAATCTCCCAGATACAGTCTACATCGGGAAGCCAGAGGGGCTCATGGGTGCAGATAATGACGATACCGGAACCATATCCTGCGATTGCAGACGAAAATGACTTTTTTTCTGAACAGTCCAGGGAACTGAATGGTTCGTCCAGGATAAGCAGGTCAGCGCCCGTTGAAAGAACGCAGGACAGGTGCAGACGTTTTAGTTCACCCCGCGATAACGTGGCAATATCATCGTTTTCCCTCCCGTTAAGACGGACATTCCCAAGGATCCCGGGCACTTCGAGTCCCCACGACCTGATCTCGTCACCGATACTTATTCCCGTGATGTGGTATTCGGGAAACTGCATCGAGAGCATCGTCCGGGATAGTTCTTCCCTGCGGATCTCCCCTGATTCGGGAGAGATAAGACCCGCAGCAAGAAGTGAAAACGTTGATTTCCCGCTGCCGACCCGGCCGCTTACCAGGTGGATTCCCGGCCCGAATATCCCTTCGGCGTTAAGACGAAATCCCCCCCTTGCAAAAACGACCCGTTCAAAGAAGAGGTTTTTCATCCGCGCACCTCCAGGAGAAGGGGTAGAGACAGCTACCCAAAAGATCGGGAAAAACCGTATCGGGTGGACCAAAATGGGTAATTTTACCTTGTTCAAGCAGGAGAACAGTATCGGAACGTGCAGCAAGCTCCATGTCCTGGGTACACCACAGGCGGTACTTCGGGACCGGACCCGCGGGGATCGTCATAAAGAGCCGGGTCGAATATTCGTCAAGGTGGGAATCCGCTTCATCGAGAACCAGTATCAATGGCCCGGTTATCAACGCGGTAGCAAGGGATGCCAGCACCTTTTCACCACCTGATAAATCGCGGGTATTCCGGTCCAGGAGTGATGTAATCCCAAGTTGATCCGATATTGCATGAACCCTGCTCCGGACAGCTGGACAAGGTACTCCCAAAAAACGCAACGGCGCTGCTATTTCGTCTGAAACCCGCCCGAAAAGCATGTTCTTGTCCGGGTACTCATCGACCCATCCGATATCCACGGAAGAGAGAGGCATTCCGTCGACCGAGACGGTTCCTGACTCGGGTTCTGCAAGCCCGGCAAAAATTTTCAGGAGTGTGGTTTTTCCCGAGCCGTTCGGTCCGATTACAACCGTTGATCCCGGGACGATGTCAAGAGCAGGAATATCCAGGATCCCGTGCCTTATTCCACGGAGTTCGATCACCGTTCGTTGCCCCCGATTTTTTCACCGGGCTGGATTGCAATACCTGAACCCCTTATTCTTTTTCCTATGACATATGCAGCATAGCCTTTAACGATATCCCCTGGGATAAACGGTACAAGCCCGATAACTGATGCCTGGATAATGGTCATACCGGTCGAGAACGAAAGCCACCCGACTCCGGCCGAAAAAAGAGCGACCTCGCCAACGATAATTCCTGCAATTTGCAGGGGCCTGCTGTCCTGTTCGTATGCAAGACCAACAATAAGCGAGGCAGGTATGAACCCGATAAGATATCCACCGGTTGGACCGAGAAGGATACCAATTCCCGACGCCCCGTTATGGAATACCGGCAGGTTCATCGCACCGAAAAGGACGAGAAGAGACGTTGGAATTACCGCATAGCGTTTCATTACGATGCCGGAAAGGAGTACAAACAGCGTCTGGAGCGTGAAGGGAACGGGTACAAACGGGATCGAAATCCAGCTCCCGACTGCGATCAGACCGATAAAAGCAGCCGTTTCTGCAATAATCAATGAACGACGTCGATCTCCCAGCATTCATCAACCTTCATAACCTATTGGGTTGAAGGGGATTTCAGGATCATGTATGGACGCAGTCTCCGGCAATGACGTGTTCGACCCGGCCGTTATCTTTCCTGATTACGAGGGCACCATATTCATCGATATCGATTGCTTCGCCCTCGAACGTGCTTTTAAGGGTGCTGATCCTGACCCGCTGGTCGATCGTGCAGGAAAGGCTCTTCCATTCCCTGATGACGGGATCGTATTCCCGGCTCTCGATCAAGAGGTAACGGCTCTCAAACTCTTTGAGGATCCGGGCAAGAAGCGCGGCACGGTCTACGTCATGTCCAATTTCAGCGCTTATCGAGGTCACATTGCCCTGGACTGTCGTTACGAGCTCCTTTTGTGATATATTTGCGTCAACCCCGATTCCCAGGAGACAATAATGGATGGTATCAGCCTCGGCCGACAGTTCAAGGAGCAGTCCTGCAACCTTTTTATCCCCGATATAAATGTCATTGGGCCATTTTATCAATGCCCCGAGATCATATTCCTTCCTGATCGCCCTTGCGACCGCCACTGCTCCCGCCATGGTCAGCATGAACACATGATCTACCGGGATCTCCGGTTTCAAGACAAGAGTGACCCAGATCCCTCCGGTCGGCGATATCCAGGACCGGCCCATGCGGCCGACTCCCCCGGTCTGTTCTTCTGCAATGATGACCAGCCCGTTTAGTTTTTCGGCTGACTCCTGCAGAAGGATATCCCTGGCTACGGAAATAGTGGACGGGGTCGTCTCAAAATATCGCATCTTTTTTCCAATTAACCTCGTCCTGAGGTTTTTGTGGACTTCATAGGGAAGGAGCCGGTTACTCTTCTTGGTCAGCTGGTATCCTTCGGTCTGTGAGGCAGAGATATCATACCCCATCGCCTTCAGTTCCTTGACACGTTTCCAGACGGCAGACTGAGAAACAGATAACGTATTGCTGATGTATTCACCCGGAACAGGCCCTTCCGATTTCTCGAGAATTTCAAGCACTTTGAATGCAGCTTCCATATCTCTTACCTTTTTGAACCGATCTGCTCCCCCGGGAGAGGGCAGGGGTCTTTACCGCAGACCTGCTTGAGGATCGCAGACTGGTGCTCCATCAGCGTCGCAAGGTCAAATATCCCCGTGATATCGACCACTCCGATCGCCCATACCGCCCTGCCGTCGTCATCCCGGACAGGACTTACTATCACCGGGACGCCCCGATAGGGCCCTTTGTCAGGGATTTTTTTTAACGTTTTATTTTCCCTGAGTACTTCTTCGAGGACCGGCCCTTCATAGGCTGCATCCACCACCCTGCCTTCCTCGATGCGTATCCCCGGGTTGTCCCGGGACCTGATTGTGACGGGGAGCTGGTTGAGCAGCTCGTGGAGTGCAAGTCCGACCGGGATCATATCGGCGGAAACAGAGCCTGCAGAAATAATATACCGGTCCATTGGATATACCTCATAATTCCCTCGTTTTCATCTAAAAAAAGGTTTCCCCTGCCTGCACAGAAAACCCGGAAATAAAACATCGAGAGGGATATTCATGAATGGTTGTTACAAGAACGGTACCCTTTCCGATGACCTTCTCGACCATTACCGCATTTCCCCCCATCGTCCCGATGACAACCCCGTCTGTTTCCGGGAAAAAACCGTCGCATTCGATATGATCAAGTTCGTAGTCGGTGACAATTGAGGCCCATGGACTGGATGGATCGATATCGACCTTTCCATTCACCGGTTCATACCGGTATGATATTCCGAAGGGAAGCCAGTCATACGAATTCTCCCCACGACTTGCCGCACCATAAACAAGCAGGTTGCCCCCGGCTTCAACAAACCGCTTAATCCTCATCGAGCTTGCGCGAAGTGCGGGCAGGAGCCGGGAGTACGAGGGATTTGCAAAGCCCGTCGGCACAAGGAGCACCGAAAACCGGTCTCTGAAAAACGGCGCTGCAAGAAGGTGGGGCGTCACATGAACGGTGACCACTCCGCATTCCTCAAGAAACCGGCCGAACACGAGATTTTCATCCCAGATCAGTCCCACCCGGGGTTTCAACCTTTGATCACCCCCAGCGGCTCGAACCGGGCAACAAGACGGGATAACCCGACGGCATCCACCACCCTGACGACCTCGCTGCTCGGTTTGTAGGCATCCGGTGCTTCCTCCGCGATTGAGGCGTCGTTTGGCGCACAGACAATAATACCTTCCCTGGCAAGATTATTCTTAACGCCCGTACCGCTGATGTTCTTTTTTGCGGCAGACCGGGACAGGACCCGTCCCGCGCCATGGCATGTCGATCCGAACGTGCGTTCCATCGCTGTCGCCGTTCCTCTGAGAAGGTATGATGACGTCCCCATGCTTCCCGGTATGATTACGGGTTGTCCCGTCGCGGCAAACCGGGCTGCAAGGTCAGGATGACCGGGGCCGAAAGCGCGGGTCGCACCTTTCCGGTGGACACATGCCGATACCTTCCTGCCGTCAACGATATGTTCCTCCATTTTTGCCACGTTGTGCGCGACGTCATAGATATGGTGCATGCTTTCATATTCGATCCCGTACATCTTCTCAAACACCTTGCGGACGGTGTGCATGATCATCTGGCGGTTGGCCCATGCGTAATTCGCGGCAGCAGCCATCGCGGAAAAATAGGCCTTTCCCTCCGGAGATTCAACAGGAGCACATGCCAGCTGGCGATCGGGAACAGGGATATGGTATTTTTTTACCGCACTCTCGAGAATTTTTAAATGATCCGTGCAGGTCTGATGTCCAAGGCCCCGTGAACCGCAGTGGATCATGACAACCACCTGACCTGGTTTTAATCCAAATACCCCAGCCGCTCCGGGATCGTAGATCTCCTTTACGGCCTGTATCTCGAGGAAATGGTTCCCCGCTCCCAGCGTGCCTCCCTGGGGCGTTCCCCTCTGTTTCGCCTTCATCGAGACGGCCCCGGCATCTGCCTGTACCATATTGCCATGCTCCTCGCATCGTTCCATGTCTTCGGGCATACCATATCCCGAAGAAACAGCCCATCCGGCTCCCTTCGTCATCATTCCGTCAAGTTCTTTGCCGGAAATCCTGATATTTCCTTTTGCACCAACGCCAGTCGGAACAGATTTATAGAGTGTTTCCACAAGTTCCCGGCGTCGTGTCAGGTCCGAAACAGAAAGTGGGGTGCCGAGAAGGCGGACCCCGCAATTGATATCGAACCCCACCCCTCCCGGTGAAACGACGCCGGTCTCCCTCTCGAATGCGGCCACCCCTCCGATAGGAAACCCGTACCCCCAGTGGATATCAGGCATTGCCAGGGAATACCTGAGGATCCCCGGCAGTGTCGCAACATTGGCAAGCTGCTGGACAGCACCTGCTTCGAGGGTTTTTTCGAGAGCATCGGAAAGAAAATAATGACCGGGAACACGCATACCCGGTACGAACCCCACCGGGACTTCCCACTCGTATTCCCCGACCCGCAATATTCCGCTGATCATCCGCTCACCTACACATCAAAGAGTATGTCCAATACATAGCCGGTATCCTCTTTAAGAATTCGGAGGCCCGAATACGAAACCCCTTTGATTTCCGTTCCTCCGCGGTGCTTGCCGGGATCGAATGGTTCGCCCAGGAGAGTGGCCGTTAACCTCATTCCCGATAACAACACGACGACCGATGAAAACACGAGAGCATCAACTTCGGATATAAACAGGACTTCTGAAAGAAAGTCCATCAACAGGTTTTCGGTACTGTCAGACTCGATCGAAATGCTACGCCGCACAGTCCCGGGATCGGCCCTGCCGTACATAATAGTCATCATAACAGCAGCCGTTTCAGAAAACAGCCCCTCCAGGGTTTCCGAGGTTACCCGGATCCTGATGTCGGCAGTATGGGGAAGTTCAATATAACTCATACACCACGCGAATATTCCTCATGCTCGAAATAGAAGGGGACCATACCCATATCGATCGCATGAAGGTACCTCACCTGGTGAACCGAAATAAAAATCGTGTAATTTCCGGCCTTAACCTGGAAATCGTTGGGTTTCGGTGATTTCATTGAGACGGGGAGAAGGATCGGACCACCGCAGGATGTACATATTCGGAAATCACATTTCCGCTGGTCGATATAATCGATGACCTCATCGGTGACGACAATATGCTCCGGGTACGATTGTCCGGCATAATGTGAGTCCATATTCTTCAATAGTTAGGATGTTTCTCATAAAAAGGATGGCGGTTCTGTCTAGAGTTTTGATATTCAGACCGGTCCGATAATCCTCGTAACCATATCCTGGTATTGTTCCTTTACTTCATAGATACTTGTGGTGCCGTCCCTGTTCCGGCTTACACGAAGAATACCGAGACGTGATGCCACAATACCGACCATTGCGGCAACAGAATGATAACTGATGGAAAATTTTTTATGAAGGTAACGATAAACGTCCTGAATTGTAAACGACTTGATTTTAAGGAACAACCTGATCATTTCGCGCCTTATGCCGGTCCTGTCTCTTGAAACATAATTTTTGAGGCGTGTTTCAATTACCTTCTGGATCTCAGCCTTGGCCCTCATACGTGATCACTACCCCCGTTGTCGATATATTTCTTTTGATTTTATTTCCAAGGTCGCGCGTTAAACCCGCATAAAACCTGAAGAAATCCCAAAAGGTCGCGATTTCTGCCTTTTTTTAATTATCCGGAAGATTGAGTGAGAGGAACTATTTATCCGTTCATGACTGAATTATAATGATATGGGATTATTCAGCTATGATGTAAATCGCTATACCCCGAAACAGATGGTGACCATCCCGCTGATCCTCCTCGCACTTGCCTTGATCTCTGTCGGTTACTCAATGTATACGACGGGACTTCCTGTTCATCCGGGGATTGATTTTTCCGGTGGGACTGCAGTAACGGTTTTTACAACCGATTCAGAGCAACAGATATCCGCCTATTTTACCGGATATCCGCTCGAGGGGATCGAACCAGGGATCAATAACGGATATTACCTCAAGTTCGGGAATATGCCTGATGCTCAGCTCCAGTCATTGACCCAGAAAATTACCGACAAGTATCCTGACGCTAAAATCGACCAGATTGGAGAATCTTTTGGTAAAACCCTCCAGTCACAGGCCGTCCTGGCCCTGATCTTTTCATTCATCGGGATGGCCATTGTCGTTTTCATAACCTTCAGGACGTTTGTGCCCTCTGTCGCAGTAGTGTTGTCCGCTTTTGCGGATATCGTGATGACAGCGGGTTTCATGAACGTGATCGGTATTTCGCTGACGCTCAACACAGTCGCGGCACTCCTTATGCTCATCGGGTACTCGGTGGACAGCGATATCCTGCTTACCATGAGGACCCTGAAACGGCAGGGAAAACTTGAAGACAAACTCGCCGGCGCATTCCGGACCGGTATCATCATGACCAGCACTGCAATTGCAGCAGTCGCCGCCATGTGGGTAGTCTCATGGTGGGGGCAGGTTGAAACCATCAACCAGATCGCGACGGTCCTGTTGATAGGGCTCGTTTTCGATATCCTGAATACCTGGCTTACCAACGCTGGAATTATCAAGTGGTACATCACCAAGAAAGGTGGTGCCCTGCTGACCGGCGGCGGACTTGCAAAGACCGAACCGAAAAAGAAGGGTGGAAAATGAATTCAAAAGAGATCATCGAACTTATTAAAGACTGGCGGGTAGCCCTGCTGATCATTCTTGTCGTTGTCTCTCTTGTTGCAATCTATCCACACTTCGAGAACGGGCAGCTCACGACCAACCTCCAGTTTGGTCTCGACCTCCAGAAGGGTGCCTGGCTCCAGTTGGAATTTAAATCCGAGGTCGTGGGATACCAGACCGATCGCCCTGTGGCCGATTTTGCCGGCGACGTGAAGAACCTGACCGGAGCGGATATCCAGGTCCTCGATAATAACAAAATCGAGATACGTAAGCCGTATACGCAGGCTGAACTGACGCCCATTTTCCAGCAAGCCGGGGGGACAATCACGTCGTTCCAACCGGGCGTTTCGAAAGCCACGGCGGATGACGTCAAACGTATCCTTGATAATAAAATTAACAGCCTTGGAACCCGGGATTTCAGGGTCAATACCCTGACAGGACTGGACGGCGTCACCCGGTATATACGCGTGGAGCTTGCCGGTGTCTCCATGGCCGAGGCACAGAATATCGTTGGACGTCAGGGGAAATTTGAGATACGCATCGTATCGACGGGCAATCAGACCGAACATGTCGTGTTCGGCGATACGATTACGGGAGTCGGCAACCCAAGCCAGGAGCCACCCGGAAGCGGAAAGTGGGGCGTCGCCTTTAATTTAAACGATGCCGGGGCAGCCGCATTCCAGCAGGCAGCAATAAAATATGGTGCTACCACGGATCCCGAGAATCATAATGTCCTGATGCTCCTTGATAACCAGACGGTATACAGCGCACCCCTGTCCCCCGAACTTGCCGGGAACCTCCAGAACCAGCAGGTAAAGTCCCTGTTCGCATCGACGGGGACCGGGAACAACGGACTTACTGCTGCGAATAACCTTGAGATCCACCTGCGGGCAGGTGCATTGCCGGTGGACGTCGGTATTGCGGGGTCGGGATCGGTATCCGCGGTATTGGGAGATCACTTCAAGAATATGGCACTCCTCGCGGGCATTCTTGCATTGATAACGGTTGGTCTCGTTATATTCTACCGGTACCGGGAACCTGCGATTGTATTGCCCATGGTTTTGATAAACGCCTCTGAGATTATCATTCTGCTTGGCATCTCCGTTTATACGATCCAGCTCGACCTTGCAACCATTGCAGGTCTTATTGCTGTACTAGGGACCGGGATCGACCAGCTGGTCATCATCACCGATGAAATCCTTCACGAAGGAAAAGTACCGTCGCCGAATATTTACCAGAAACGGCTCTCCAGGGCGCTTAGCATTATCGTTGCCTCGGCAGCCACGGTAATTATTGCCATGCTGCCACTTGCGTTGATGGATCTCTCGACACTGAGAGGGTTTGCAATAATCACGATCCTCGGTGTACTCATCGGGGTGACGATAACAAGACCGGCATATGGCCGGATTATCATGGCGATCCTCTCCAAACCACAGTAAATTTTTTACGAACAGAAAAAACCCGGTGACTTTACCTTTAATTTTTTTTAACCATTACAACTATAACAACCTTTATCTGCGCATTTCACGACATCTGATGAAGGTAACAGACAATGACGAAGCCGGTTTTAATGGACTTTTCTGCCGAATGGTGCGGACCGTGTAAAAGGCAGGGCCCCATAATTGAGGAACTGAAAAAGAAAATGGGTGATATCATAGAACTGAGGGAGATCGATGTCGACCAGCATATGGACCTTGCCCGGAAATATGGTATCCAGGTGGTCCCGACCCTCATTATCGAGAAAGATGGCAAAGTGATCAGGACGTTTGAAGGGGTTACAAGCGCGGAAACGCTTGAGTCCGTGTTAATGCCATTAATCACCTGAATAACCGGAAGGCGCCAGATGAGAATCGGGATAATCGGAGGAACCGGAGATATCGGAGAGGGGATGTCCCGGCGACTTTCTCCTCTCCATGATGTAGTACTTGGCTCGCGTGAAGCTGAAAAAGCAGTTGTCACGAGTAAGTGCACCATTGATCTACTGAAAGACCGGGGTCTTTCATGCAGCTGCAGGGGAGTCTGTAACCAGGACGCAATTACCGGCGCCGATATAATAATCCTGGCAGTCCCCTTTGCCCATCTTGAAAATACTCTGAAAGGCATGACCGGCTTTGAGGGAAAAATTGTGGTATCGCCGGTGAACCCGATGGAAAAAAGGGATTTTTTTACGTTTGTTCCCCCGCCTGAAGGGTCCGCAGCACTTCTCGTGAAAAAACTCCTTCCAGGAGCACGGGTCGTCACGGCATTCAATACGATTGCTGCAAACCGATGGAAAGCAATCGACGAAGAGATAGAGGTCGCAGTCCCTGTCTGCAGCGATGACCAGGAGGCAAAACGCATTATCATCGACCTGGCGAACGGCATTTCGAAAATCAGGGCTTACGATGCGGGGCCGCTGGCAGTTTCAGCAATGGTCGAGAGCCTGACGCCGCTGCTTCTCAACATCGCACGATATAACAAGATGAAGGATGTCGGCATCAGGTTCGTCTAAGTGTGAAAGAATAGTAAGGGTCCTCTCCAGCCACTATGGGAAGATACCATGGTGGCCGGGGGACACCGATGAAGTGCTGATCGGAGCGGTCCTCACCCAGCAGACCCGCTGGGAAAATGTGGAGCAGGCACTCCTGGCTTTAAAAGAACGTAACATGTGTACTCTTTCAGCATTACACGGTGCCGAGCCGGTGAATATCGAGGATGCCATCCGGTGCACAGGATTTTACCGGGTCAAAACGAAACGGCTGAAAGAGCTTGCGCAACATATCACGGAACAGTACGGCGGGATTCAGGGCATGAATCCCCGCCCGACTCAGGAACTTCGCAGGGGTCTCCTTGGGGTATATGGAATCGGCGCGGAAACGGCGGACAGCATCCTGTGTTATGGATTTAACCGTACCAGTTTCGTTATCGATGCCTATACACGCAGGATTTGTATATGCCTGGGGATCGTAGCGAAAGGTGAGGAACTAAAAGACCTCTTTGAACATGTCCTTCCCGAAGACAATTCGGCATATCGGCAGACCCATGCTCATATTGTGGAGTATGCGAAAGAATTTTGCGGGAAAAACAGGTGTGAGGAATGTATTCTGAAGAATTCAGGCGAATAGGAAAGAGACTTTTTTCTGAAGGGCTTGTCGGCGGGAACTTTGGGAATATGAGCACCCGTTCGGGGGATGGTTTTCTCATTACCCGGACCGGTTCGTATCTCGACGACCCCGGAGACCTGGTTTTTGTCCCGCTCGAAGGAGCAGTCCCTCCTGAGGCGTCCAGCGAATACCGTGTCCACAGGGAGATTTATAAGAAAACCCGCCATCATGCAATAGTCCATGCCCATCCTGCCCATGCAGTCGCGTTATCACTCGTTCTCGACGAGATCATCCCCCGCGACAGCGAGGGCGAACTCCTCTGCCCGGTAATACCTGTAGTCCTGGGAAAGCCTGGCTCTGATGAGCTCGCATTAACAGTTTCTGATGCATTGCGTCTTTCGAAACTGGCCATCGCATCGGGACACGGGACGTTCGCGGCGGGTAAATCCCTTGATGAAGCATATCTTTTCACATCGCTCGGAGAACATGCATGCACCGTGCTGATGTTCCTTACGAACCTTCATTGATTGTTAGACTACGATCGGGCAGCCGATAGGATGGAATTATCAAAAAAAAGGTGGTGACCTGATCGAACAACCTTTCAATGATTGATACCTATATAGGATCCCGTCGCAGTATTGATAATACATGATCCCTTTCGTCGACCTCATCCTCCACTTTGATCATTATCTCCCAGAGATAATTGCAACATACGGGATCTGGACCTATGTTTTTCTGTTTGTCCTGATCTTTCTCGAATCGGCTCTTGTAATTTTTCCTTATCTGCCGGGTGATTCTCTCCTCTTCATTGCAGGAGCACTTGCCGGAACCCGGTTGCTTAACCTGGAATTGCTCCTCATTTTTCTGATAGTTGCTGCAATCGTCGGAGGTGTGGTCAATTATGCAATCGGCCGGTTCCTGGGCCATGAGATTCTTATTCACAAATGGAGTCTTATAAGAAAGGAACATGTCGACAAGACACGCTCATTTTTTGACAAATATGGTGGGTTTACCATCGTTATCGCGCGGTTCATCCCATTTGTCCGTAGCTTTGCACCGTTTTTTGCGGGGATCGGCCAGATGAACTTTCACCAATTTATGCTGTATAATATTGCAGGGGCAATTTTGTGGGTTGCAGCCTTTACCCTGGGAGGATATTTCTTTGGAAACCTTCCGATCGTCCAGGAAAACTTCAGTCTGGTTATATTGGTTATCATCGGGCTTTCCCTGCTGGGTATCGGATCGATCATCATTAACATAATACGATCGGCCAGGAAAAACAAGGGGACATAAATTTCGCCTGGGGAAATGGATGCAGGGCAAAAGGAAAACGGATAATCCCTTGTTCCCTTTGTATCATATCCCTTGACATCACGACGGCAGGGCGGAGCCCCTTGAGCGTCTTTGTACCTGATTAATCTGGATATTAAATTTCGAATCAAAAATGAGAGAATGATATGAAAGGTTATGGACTCGACGGGATTTGAACCCGTGGCCTTCACGTTGCAAACGTGACGATCTACCCCTGATCTACGAGCCCGCAGAAATTGCGCTATACTAGTTTCATGTATTGACTTATATCTCTTGCTGATTGTCGATTAATTGCCCGATTTTTTGTCACCCATTCCACCCTGATTGCATCCACGGTGAGAAATTCGTGAATTTTTAATCCCTAAACAAAAAAATGATCTGCCGTATGAAATATGCGAAAGGAGACCATTGAAATGTGGACTTGGCGGGATTTGAACCCGCGGCCTTTACGTTGCGAACGTAACGATCTGCCCCTGATCTACGAGCCCGCGAGGTACAACCTCTGACTTTTTGAGATATAGTCCTTACTAAGGACGACGAAAAAAAAGGAAATTCAGAGGATGA
>DATKKE010000007.1:0-57685 GCA_035543455.1 Methanoregulaceae archaeon | reverse complement strand
CTAAACAGGAATTTTGATGTCGCCATCGATTCAGGGCTCTTTCATACTCTGTCTGATGATGACAGGCCTGTATTCGTGAAGAACCTTGCGACAATTCTGCCCCCCGGTGGAAAATATTTTATGCTCTGTTTCAGCGATCTTGAACCTGGCGGCTATGGTCCGAGGCGGGTAACAAAGAAGGAGATACAGGATAGTTTCCGGGACGGGTGGTTTATTAATTATATCAGGCCGGCGATCTTTGAGAGTCGTTTTCGATCTGAAGGATCACGCGCCTGGCTCTCGTCGATATCAAAAAAATGACTGATAACTGAGATTTGTTCACTGTATAAGGACGCGGCCTTGTTAAGGCTGATGGCGGTTCTTATCTTGAATTATTGGAATGAGGGTAACCGGCCACCAGTGGATTAAAGAAGACGCCAGAAAATATGGCAAGGTTCCGGAAATCCAGAGTTCATGTGGAACCATTGTAATCGCCCGGATGATGGGGAAGAGGAGACAGTGGTATATTTGATCATCCTCCGGGAGTGATTCACCTGTCTGTTGCAACGCTATCGAATCCTGACTAAACATGATCGTTGTACGAGGTACCAGCTATTTTTTTTCATTTCCCGATATTCGTATAACCTGGAATTTCATATAAAGGTTTATTTACTACGAAGAGCAATGTTCGATGCTTACTAATTTATTGATCAAGGTGGGGCAGACGAAAATCAAATTATCGCGAGATATGGCTATCTTTACGATCGTCCTTATCCTTTCAGCCAGCGGTCCGGCAATGGCCGCTCAAATCACCGTCGTTACATCGGCATCAGTGCAGGGTAATTTCCAGGACCAATCTTCCCTTGCAATGCAGCAGGGCGACGGGACGATCGGGGCTTCGGAAGATACCATGGCTGTCAGCGGTACAACGACCTATGAAAAGAGCCAGACCATTGATACGTCGCCAAAATCAGTTGCAGGGGATAATCTGCATACGGATAGGATTATCGAATTTAATGCCACACCAGGGACCGGCGGCCGCATGACATCAAGCGAAGAGGTATTAGTGGCGACGGAAACCAGCGGTTCATCGACAGATCCGACATGCGGGCTGGGAGGTGGCGATCCGGGTGCTGCTTCTGCAGGTGCAACAAATTCAATCATCAGGGCTGGAAGTACCCTTGACGTAACTGAGGTTTCGGCACATACGACCAGTGATGCACGCGTAGTTACGGAGTCACCGGGAACACCTGTTTCTCTCGATTATTCTATCGCGGCACAGGGAATTAATCAGACACCAGGAGATGTCACTACCGGAGCCGTTGGCAGTGCCACGGCATACGTTGATGCAAATATACAGGGAGGAGATGTCAATTCGACCTCGCCGGATGGAACACTGGAATATCACGATATCACATCGGTGGAAGGGTTGTTCGATCTGGCAAAATCGGTCAGTTATTCATCTGCTCCAAAATAATTAAACAAATTTAAGTAATCCGGATTGACAGACAAGGTGATCGTTGTTCTGTCGGTACGTTTATAAAATCAGAGTTCACGAAGGTTAGACACAATTTTTGTCAGGGTCTGTTTTTCGGATGCGGAATGAAAACTCTATCAATTACGGAAAAATCCAGGGATTATATGCGGGTACGATATTCGGATGTCATGATTCCGGGAACATTCGTTATCCCGATTGTTATGGGTAAAAGAGTATAGCGATGATAGACATCACATGAAAAATCATTGTGAGCTATCTGAAGTCATGTATCGTATGCTAATTTATTTTGGTAATTATAAAGAAACAGCCCCTGACAAAGAATTGGTGGACAAATCGGATAAATCCTCTTTTAAATGGCGATATTGACACGTCATCCTTAAACAGCCCGTCATGACCGCATCGCTAAGACAGGAGGAGTTTCACCCCCTCCCTGCCCCTGCCCCGATTAAGATATTCATTGGGCAGGGTTCACAAAAAACACGTTGGATTAGTTCCAGAACTCCAGTCCAGTCTCAATCCCTACCGGGGTGCCACAGAGGCAGGGCGGAGCCCCAAGAACGTTACATATTTCCAGGTAACAAACTTAAAATTTTATTTATAAAGGGGCAGATCTTTTACAATCACCTTATTTTTTATACTGACCGGTCCAGGTACGGTACCGGAAACAATCAACAGCATCTGCCAAAAAATTTTTTTATATATAGTAGTGCGTTTAAAGAGTGAAGCAAGGTTACCGTGATGAACAAGTCAGCATATACGAAAGTCTTTGAAGATGTCAGGTTAAACAGGCCACTCGTTCACCATATTACCAATTATGTTACGGTGAATGACGCTGCAAATATCACCCTCTGTGCCGGCGGTGCACCGGTGATGGCGCATGCATCAGAAGAAGTAGAAGAGATGGTATCCCATGCAGGTGCCCTCGTGCTCAATATCGGTACACCAGACTCCTCTCAGGTCGAAGCGATGTTTCTCGCGGGCAGGATGGCAGGGTCCCTGGGCATTCCTATTGTCCTCGATCCGGTAGGTGCAGGAGCGACCAGGTACCGGACAGAGCTGGTAAGAGAACTTCTCGATGACCTTTCCATTACCGTTCTGAAAGGAAACCAGGGTGAGATAGGTGTCCTTGCGGGAGCAGATGCACATGTACGGGGCGTCGATTCCAGTGGAATACAGGGAAAACCTGTCACAATTACGAAAGAATTTGCAGGATCTGAAGGTATAATCGTCGCGATGAGCGGGGCGACCGATATCATCAGCGATGGAAAAAAAGTCCTCCTGGTTGAGAATGGTGATCCCCGCATGGGGTGCATTTCCGGGACCGGTTGCATGGCAGCATCGGTTGCAGGAGCATGTACCGCAGTGTGTCCCGACCCGCTTATTGCGACAGCAACAGCCCTGTCATTACTCGGTGTCGCCGGAGAGCGGGCTGCCCGGGGCACCAGAGGTCCCGGTTCTCTTAAAACAGCGTTGTTCGACGAACTTAGTGCCCTCACTCCGGAAGAATTCGGGAGGGAATTGAAGATAAGGGATTCCTGAAATGGCATACGATTTGTATATTGTTACGGATGAAACCCTTTCCCACGGTCTTTCCCACGAGGAGATAGCAAAAAAAGCGCTCGAGGGCGGTGCCGATGTAATCCAGTTGAGGGATAAAACAGCAGGGGGGAGGAGGTTACTTGAGACAGCTCTCAGGATCAGGGTCCATACCCGCCAATCCGGGGCCTTGTTCATCGTCAATGACCGGGTCGATATTGCTCTTGCTTCGGGGGCAGATGGTGTTCACCTGGGAAAAGAGGATATGCCGTTATCCTCGGCACGGATCATATTGCCCAGACCATACTGTATTGGAATATCTGTGGAATCGGCAGATGAAGCGCGAACAGCCTGCAGGGATGGAGCTGATTATGTCGCGGTAAGTCCGGTATTCACCACAGGTTCAAAGAAAGATGCGGGTCCGGGACTCGGAACTGATATGATCCGGGAGATCAGGAGATCCGTTTCTATACCGGTAATAGCCATTGGAGGGATAGGACTGCATAACGTCCGGGATGTGATTGATGCAGGCGCGGATGGGGTCGCAGTAATATCAGCGGTAGTAAGCAGTCCTGATATTACCCGGGCATCGCGGGACCTGAAGTCACGTATCGCTGAATGCAAAAGAAAAAAGGTCGAATGACTTTTAATTCATACTCTTTACGGGATCAACCGTATTGATATTCCTCTAAAATCCCAATCGAGAAAAACAATTTTTTGGTTCCGATGAGATATTCTTTGTATATTCGCGAAATGAATGTAATAATTCAGGTTGTTCTGATCGTTCCCCGGTGGAAACCGGGAGATCACTGCCGTACTATGGTTACACGACAATAACCGGAACATTGGCGTTCGCGAAGAGCTGATAAAGATTTCAGACCGTTATTTATTGGATTGGCTGAAAAACCCAAGAAATAAGCCTGTCGGAAATAATTCCCTCCAGACTCACCCCTGGAAATTTATCGAAGATTTTTATCGTCCCCGGGTTTCTGGTCCCTCGATTCGGTGACCAGAAAGACGAGTAGGATCGCCGACATTCCGAGAACACAAAGCGTGATAAAAAGACTGACCCAGAGCAGAATTCCCTGCTGGTAGATAAAACCTGCCCACAATAGTGCTACCAGCGAAATCAAAGAATAAAAAACCCAACCTCTGCCATCCAGTAAATCCATGGTGAATGAGTATAAACCGAAAAATTATTTAAGGGTTCCTGCAATCAGCAGAGACACCACGTTGTTTATCCCTGCTAACCGATCGGATGTCCGTCTCCTATGCCCATAATCGGTACGGCTGACCCGGGTATAACTATTAAAAACTGCCGGGGAGACATATGATTGTATATGATTGAAAAAGTCCGGGTTCCAAAAAAAGTCTATAATGAACTGGTCCCCCTTAACCGGGAGGTCCATTATACGCTGGATTATCAGAAAATCATCACCATGGCTGAAGACAGGGGTTATATGAATGCCGCAGCGTGGTTACGAGAACACGAGAACGAATACAAATCCGGATTTGCACGGGGTTTTGAACCGATTGACTGATGCCGGTTACCAGATACGGGAATACCTGGAACAATTCGATGCTGTTATCTTATTTCCTGAACTGCGAGTGTGACATCTGCAGAAAAACTACCGTCGGCTCACTAATTACCCGCAGGACATAAATCTTTACGCTTTAATAAGAATCAGAACGATATTTAAAACATAGGCAGTATCCTGATGAATATGAGGGGCGAACCATGAAAGTGGAAACGATATTGAGCAGCATTTTAATCGTTTCGCTTTTTATATTCGCCGCCATAGCAGACTCGCAGGGTAACCAGACAACTATAACAACCCTGAATAACAGTTCAAATAGTTCCGGAATAGCGGGGAACGTCACACCATCGACGATGAATACGACAGGATCAATCAACAACGTTACTGTTTATCCCACGGGAATTGTTACACTGAACAATTCAACGAACCGTACCGTTCTCATTAATTCACCTCCCGTTCTCCTTGTTAATCCCCCTGATACCAACGGCCTGACAGCAACAGTGAATGGCATCGCCGCATCCGGGTCTTCAGCGACATCAATCACTGCATTGATATGGGACTGGGGAGACGCGAGCCAACCCGAATCACATAATTTTCCTTTCGCACATTCCTATGAAGTTCCCGGTCACTACAGCATTAATATTACTGCGTTCCAGAGCGACGGTCAGGATGTCTCCCGGACTATCGGGGTAAATGTCTCCAGAACAGCAGAAATAGTTCCAACAGATATAGTGCCTTCGTTCACCGGCAGCCAGGCACCCCCCCTGCCGATTCCAGTTATTACGCCTTCGATTACGCTCTTTTCACCTGCAATCGAGCATCTCAATGTAACCCTGAACGGGTATTCGGATCCTGGTCTGCTGAATGCCACCATACGTTCACTAACGATCGACTGGGGTGACGGGTCCTTCGACGCAAATACTTCGTTCCCGGCTTCACATACTTACAAAAAGGAAGGATTATACACGGTCAATATCAGTGCCCTCAGATCAGACGGGGTAAAAACAACGAGAACTGTCGCATTCGAAGTTAATAATCAGGAAACGTCACCTGCCCCGCCCGTGAGACAGGAGCCTCCCCAGAATCAGATGTTCATTCTTATCATCATTGTATCGATCCTGGCTGTGATTATAATCGGGGGGTTCCTTCAGAGATCTATTCATAAAAGAAATGAAAATTTCATGCCGGATCTCCCGAAGTCAGTCGCGAAACTTGCAGAAGGGTATTATCGAGCAATAGAGAAGAGGGATTTTAATACGGCACACGAAAATGCCACGGCTTGTGCGCACCTTTTAAGAAATCTGGCTGAGATTACGCCGGATAAAAGAGCTTTATATCTCGAAAAAGCCGCACTCTGGGATACGATAGCAGCTAATACCGGGCGAAATGTAGGTACAAGGGAAGAAATAACGAAGAATAATAAAAAAAATCCCGATGTACCTCTTTCCACGGATGATTATACGGCGATCTGTTCGGACACGGATGTCCTTCCCGATGTACTCCATGCAGCGCTGAGCCTCGCGCTTGAGATTGCCCACGAGGGAAGAGAGGGAAAACCTGTCGGTACGTCGTTTATCATCGGCGATACAGGGAACGTGATGAGCCATTCAAAACAATTTGTATTGAACCCGTTTTACGGACATCATGAAGCGGAACGATGGATTACCGATGAAAATATGCGTGAAAACATCAAAGAATTCGCCCTGCTCGACGGGGCTTTTGTTATAACGGGAGAAGGACTGGTTGAGGCTGCCGGGAGAAATATTACTGTGGATACCAGTGATGTAAGGATACCAAAAGGGATGGGCGCACGCCATGCATCAGTTGCAGGTATGACTCTTGCAACGAAATCAATCGGTGTGGTTGTTTCCCAGAGCGGCGGGCGGATCAGCATCATGAAACAGGGAGAGATCATCAGGACTCTCTAAAATCGGATCGATTTACCTATCGAACTCCCGATGATTCTTATGATTCAACAACCCTGACCAGGATATTATTAGTTTCATCAATCACCTCCAAAAAATCCCGACTGGTGGGGTTTCACCCTTTATGCCCCATTCCCGTCAGGACGGCCATTGGACAGGTTTAATCGTGAATGAGAAATTAATCGTTTTCCTGTCCAGTTTTAATCCCATCTTCGATTAAATATCATCGATTACAAAGCGATATGACACACCTGGAAAACAATGGAGTATTCCGCAGTCAGGCTGGTCTCCATGACGTGGGACACCTGAAATCATATTCTTTATCACCAGGGAGATCAGGATCACTATAACCGACAAAAATCATCTGTCTCCTTCGGGATATACAGGGTGTGCTGATGAAACGGGTAATGTACTACTTTTATATTGCTATTGTGGCATTTATTGAAGTGCTTGTGTTTGCATGGTCGGTTGAGGCAGGGGAACCTATGCCAACGATCATCGCGGTTGTTATTGGAATAGCGATGCTCTATATCGGCAGATCCTATGTCGATGAAGTAACCGGGGATGAACGGACACAGAAGATCAATGAGATCACTGCCTTACGCACTCTCCAGATCACATGGGTTGTGCTGTTCCTTTATGCACTCTGGGTTATTCTCGAAGCCTTCAGCATGGGCATAAACCATTATAACAGGGTTATTGGTGCTTACGGTTTTCGGATGATGTTTTTTCTCTGTTGCATAATACTTGTCTACGTGATTCTTTCCCTGTATTACAACAAAAAATACGGGGCGTAACTGAAAATGAAAAACAGAATCAGGATGTATCGGGCAATGCATGAAGTCACCCAGGAAACTCTTGCCCAGGACCTTGGTGTAACTCGCCAGACAATCCTCGCCATAGAAAAGGGAAAATACGATCCGTCCCTTTTCCTCGCATACAAAATCGCAAAATACTTCAACCTTTCAATTGACGAAGTTTTTCTTCTCGATTCGCTCGATGACTGATTCGGGATTATCCGGGATTATAGGTCAGATCCGGAATAGGCGTGTTCATTAACATTGCAATGCTTACAGAAAAATTTGTACAGCCTGGAATCTGCGGGAGAGAGTGGGGTGTGCGTATCAATGTTCTTTCAGACCTCCAGGGCATTCCCATCACACACAGGCCGGTCCACCAACTCTTTATATCATGATGATACATATTAATATGATACATATCATCAGGATCCCGTGACATATTCATGCCTAAAATTCAGTACCCCCGGTTCATCATCCTTGGACTTCTCGGACTTGAGCCTATGTCAGGATATGATATCAAAAAATGGGTGGATATTTCATTCCGGTATTTCTGGGAGATCGGGTATGGCCAGATTTATCCGACCCTTAAAGCACTGGAAGAAGAAGGACTCGTCACCATGAAAATAGATCACGAACACGGAGGACCGGAAAAGAAAGTGTATACAATCTCTGCGGAAGGACTTGAAACGCTTAAAAAATGGCTATTTTCTCCGGAACAAAAAGAATTTGAAATTCTCCTGAAGGTATTTTTCGGGGATAAGCTCCCTCCGCAGATACTTAAAGAGAAAGTAATTATGTTCAGGAACAAGGCGATTGAAAATTATGACGCTCTCAAGAACGTTGAAAAGTTTATCGGCAATCTTCCTGAATCGTATGCCGCTAAACCGTATTTCAAAATGGTAAGCTCGTGCGGAATATTTGCCTATGAGACCCATCGGAAATGGGCTGAAGAAACACTGGCTTCTCTCGATCAGCTGATGGAAAAAAAGGTGAAATCCGAATCCGGAGACCAATCCCATAAAATTGGAGATTTATACCGTTACCGTGAAATAACTCCTTAAATCGCGAAAATTGGGCTATTCCCGAGGTTTTGTAAAAAATGTAATGCCGGAAAGCCCATTCCTGATCTCCAATTCATCCGGAAATCAGGTTAACGATACAGAAATCGTAAAGCGAATCAAAATTATGAGGAATAATTAATGAAATCAAACATCTCGTATGCATTATTGATCGTGGCAATCGTTATAATGTGTGTAACTCTGGTTCCACCGGTGTCAGCTGCCGGTGAGCCGACCGTTCAGGTCAGCGAATACCATGTCAGTCCTTCGGTGATGATGCCAGACAGTCTCGGCACTATCACCGTTGTATTAAAAAATACTGCAACGACGGCCCAGCAGAAAGAAAATTCAGGGGTAGTTGCGAGTGAGTTTATAACATCGACGACAACCGACATCAACGTCAATATTGAAAATGTCAGACTCGAAGGAAAGGGTTTGACCGTCCTCAGCCAGGATTTTGACCATGTTGGAGCGATCGGTCCCGGCCAGTCTATCCCGATCACATTTACGGTAAAAGCACCGGTTGTAAACGGATTGTATTATCCGGAAGTCTGGATCGACACGACCGGGGGTAAAAGTACACGTTTTCCGATTCCCGTCAACGTGAATACGCCGATTGGGATCCAAAAGCAAGCCGTGCTTATTGTTGAAAGCTCATTATCCGATACGGTAAATCCAGGCGACGAAATACCGGTCCTGGTCACGATAAAAAACGGCGGACTGACAGGGGCCGATGACGTAACGGTCAAAGTTGATAACATCAGTACGATGATCGCCCCAAAAACAACCGATTTCTACCATGTCGGTGCTGTAGGTCCCGGCAAGGAACAGAATATCAGCCTCATACTTCTTTCAGACAAGAACTTAAACCCGGGCCTCATCAGAGTGCCTCTGACAATCCAGTACAACTGGGTTGATGGATCGTCGTATGTCGTCCAGTCCTTGATTGACATTTCAGTGAAAGGTAAAGCAGAACTTGGTTTTGTATCTGTTGATACGAATCCTCCCCGCCTCACCGAGAATACCCCGTTTGACCTCACGATACGGATTGAGAATACCGGCACAGGCGAAGCGAAACAGGTCTCGGCAAAGGTTGACCTGCCTGCTGAAGGGACGAAAGAGGCCTTCATCGGCAAGATAAAACCCGGTAACGACGCCCCTGCAATATTCCTCCTCGAAGGAACAAAATCGGGCAACCATCCCTATAACCTCACGATTACGTATACCGATGACATGGGAGTCCATACCATGACGAGACAGATGAATCTCAGGGTCCCCGCATCAGACTGGACCGGAACGGTCGTTATGGTGCTGATAGTGCTTGGAATTCTTGGATTCCTCGGTTACCGTTATTGGTACCTGCCAAAGACTAAAGGCGATGGAACATTCCCATGGGACAAAAAGAACTGAAAGTCGCGTTTCTACTCGCTCTCCGCTCGCTTCAGCGGGGAAGCAGGACCAGCGTAGTCCTGACTATCCTTATCATCGCGATGTGCTTCACCAACATGGTCTTCCTGCCGGGTCTCTTCAACGGGATCGGACAGAGCATTACAAAACAGGTCGTGGACTACGAGGTCGGGAACGTGCTTGTCAGTCCCAAATCGGGCGATCAGTATGTTTCCGATCTGAGCGCGACGCTCGACCTCATCAATGGCATGCCCGGTGTGAAAAGGGCTACCCCCCATTTCACCAGGGGAGCAACCCTCAAGTACCGTCAGCGCATCCTCGGGGTTTCGGTCCGGGCGATATCGCCCAACGACGAGAAATACGTCTCCCCGCTCTATACAAAAATGATCGCAGGAAGCTACCTCGGTGAAGGCGATACCGGGGAGGTGATCATCGGCAAACCGGTGGCGGGTGATCCTTCGATCCGGCAGGAGGATGAATTCCAGCCCTCGCTTGGGGGAGTACGTGTCGGAGATTCAATTACCATTGATTACGGAAACGGATATGTCAAGGATTATCGGGTAAAAGGGATCTATTTAACCGGCTGGAGTCAGGCGGACAGTACCGTCTATATCACCTCAACGGATATGGCGCTCGTCGACCCGAAGGCACTTGATAATGCGGATTATATCACTGTCAAGGCAAAACCGGGCTACTCCGAGACCTTCATCAAGAACGAGCTGATTCAGTACGGGGTAACAGACAAAGTTCAGACTACGGCTGACCTTCTGGCGAAGAACCTGGGGCGGGTACTCCAGAGTTTTGCAATTATTAACCTGGTCTCCCTTATTGTAGGCATCATCATAACAACCGTCGTGCTCTTCATCGTCATCACGATCAAGACCCTCAACAGCCGCCGGCAGATCGGGATCCTGAAGGCGATTGGCGTGGATAAAGAGGTCATCATGCATAACTACGGGTTCCAGGTCATCATTATGGCGGTCCTTGGAATCTTCTTCGGAATTGTGCTTACCTCGATTATGGCCGTATACCTTACTGCCCATCCCATTGTAACTCCGGAATGGTCTGCAACCCTGTTCCTGACACCCATGGACTATATCACGAATTCCCTGATACTTTTCCTCGCATCGGTCGTGGCCGGATATGTACCTGCTTACCAGGTTTCACGTGAAGATATCCAGACAGCAATGAGGGCGTAATCATGATAGAAATCAGGGATTTACGGAAAATCTATCGCATGGGAGATGTAGTGGTACGAGCCCTTGATGGTGTGACCCTTGATATCGGGAAGGGCGAGTTTCTCGGCATCATGGGACCGAGTGGAAGTGGCAAAACCACGCTCCTGCACATGCTCGGGTTGCTGGATATACCAACATCGGGCCGGATCATGATCGACGGGCTGGACATATCACTCCTGACCGATTACGAACGGACGATGTTCCGGCTTTACAAGCTCGGTTACGTCTTCCAGGACTACGCACTCGTCCCGGACCTTACGGTAATGGAAAGCGTTTCTCTCCCTGCAATGCTCCGGAAAGACCGGAATGAGGAGCAATCGCAGAAAGACAGTTTTGCCATATTGCAAAAAATTGGTCTCTGCGACCGGAGGGACCACCTGCCCAGGGAACTTTCAGGTGGGCAGCAGCAACGTGTAGCTATTGCCCGGGCAGTAGTGAATAAACCAGACATCCTGTTTGCCGATGAACCGTGTGCAAATCTGGACACGGAAAATTCACGGATGGTCCTCGACCTGTTCCGGGAGATCAACGAGGACATGAACCAGACAATCGTCATGGTTTCGCATGAGGACTGGCATAAGGAATACTTCCACAGGATTATCAGGTTACGCGACGGAATAATTGTTGAGGATACAAATAACTGATTCATTTAATGCATTTTTTCGGATCGGGATTGTTCATTTCCGATGATTATGAAGGATATATATGCCCTGTTAATGACGTTTGAGATGGAAACATTTGCGAAGGATGTTACCATGAGTATTGAGATAAGGATAGCAAGAGAAGGAGAAGTTCCCGTTGTCACCATGACCGGAAGGCTGGACGGGTTTGGGGCGCAGCAGCTGGATGAGAGCCTCCGTGAGATCGTGCCTGACGATACGAGATCGGTGATCCTCAACCTTGCCGGGGTGGACTATCTCTCGAGTGCCGGGATCAGGGTATTCCTCCGGCTGAAAAAAAGATTAAAACAGCGTGGGGGTTCCCTTGCACTGGCAAACGTACGGGAATTCCCAAGAAATGTCCTGGAAATGGCCGGGTTCCTGAACGTCCTCGAACTCTATCCCTCGGTTAAAGATGCTGAAATCGCGTACCGGAACCGCAAGGGAGACGAAGACCTGTTACCGGCAACAATTTCCAAAGCATACATCGTACACGATATCAGCTACTCGATCGAATCCCGGTCATCACGGCACGCGTCTCTTATCGTGACCGGCGATCTGCGTAAGGTGCTTGATGCCACACTGACACATGACGATATTCGGTCAATTGGTTTTGCCGACGCCGACTATTCGCTGGGCCTGGGGGCACTGGGAAAAAATATCGATGATGCGATGCCCCTGCTCGGTGAAATGATCACACTGCATGGATCTATGGTATATGTCCCAACAGACGGTCATTATACCCCTGATTTTTTCACACCGGTAAAGGAAACGGGCGGTGTAAGGATATTTACCGGTTTCAATATTGCCCTCTCGGGCCAGTTCCACGAGATCCTGACATTCGAGACCGGTCACGAGGGAGGAATAACATTCACCGAACTATATTCTGCGATTTTTTCCATCGCTAAAGGACGCAGAGAGGATTTCAAAGGAATTATCAGCCTTGTAGTGTATGGCATTGCCGAAGGTGTCGTTAGTTCAGAGATAAAACTCTCCCCGGTTGCTTCCAGGAGACCGGTAAACCAAAAGTCTATCATGGATCCTGAAAATTACCATGAATGGAATGATACCAACACTGAACCCCGCTACCGCGGCGATACCCTGATAAGTTTCGGAATCGGTATCGATTTCTCCAATGATTTGTCCGTATACAATGAAGAACAGATCCATGCGATCTCATATATTCATCCCCTTGACAAAGGAGATGCAACAATGTACCTCCATAATCATGGAGTAATATTCCGGGATATTCCGTACGACCCGCTATCCGAACTTTCACATCGCATTAAAACAACCACGCAAAACGGGGAATTTGTCGACATGCGTCATTTGATGGATAGCACCCGGGTAAGAAAGGCTAAGGCCGGGATTTCCTACATTTCATCTATTGCGACCAGGGACCAGACTAAATAAACGAAAAGGAATATGCACAGAAGGTAAGACTAAGTGTCTTCCTTTTTTCCTGTACCATTTCTCATGCAAAATCCCGGATACCAGACGTTTATCTACGTGGCAGGTACTATGGTTTCCTGGGTTTTCGGCTTTTTCGATTGATGGATAAAAAAAATGAATTGTCAGGCATTCTTCATTTTTGCTTTTCCTATGAACCCGTCTTTGCCAAGATAATACATGAAACCCTTTTCCTTGGTAATCTTTTCCGTACCTACCTTCTTTTTCTTACCGGATTTGTTGTGTTTCATCGGGGCTGCCCAGACATATCCATCTTTGCCAACAAAATAGAGATAACCATCTTCACGCTGGATCTTTTCTTTTCCAATTTTTGTTCCCATTAACACACCTCAAACCCTTATCCGGGTTAGATATTGAGAATTAAGATCTTCTTATATAAATTATCTTTGCCTTGTTTCTCTCTGAAGCTGGGATTTTTTACTCATCAGGGTGAATATATACCCGATAAAATTAAAAAAAAATAAGTAAATCAAAATTTTTTTAATTATTGATCTATCTGGATAAAACGGATGATTTATGGCCTTTCTCCCTAATAGTCAATGCAAAATGAGATATCGAGGAGGGGATTTTTTCAGTAGCCAGAGTTCTTTATCATTAATAACTCATTTTAACGGACCAAAATTGCGTTGCGCCGATACAATTATTGTCTAAGATTCAGGAAATCCGGGATTATTGTGAGATCTGACGCAGGTTCTTTTATATAATGAAGATATGAATAATATGAAATATAGTACAATATGGTTGACATAGTAAGCGTACTGATACTCATATTTGATCTTATACTGTCAATATGGAATGCATACGTAAGCGGATATAACATAGGTCTGATCAGGAAGAGTGGCGGTGGGGGATTTGGCGAAATTGTATCCTATGCCGGTCTTTGCCTGGCATTTGCCGGGGCTGTTTACGTGCTGATAGTAATTCTTAGCTTTGTGGGATACATACTCGGCTACGTTAGCAATGATGCAGTTGACACCGCATTTGCGTATGACTTCCTGGTATTTGGAATTCTCATAATAATATTTGGGCTCCTGGTGACGATACAATCAATCATAGCAGCATCCAAAAAGGGAGGGTGGAGCATTCTTGGGGCTTTCTATAATGTTTTCGCAGAAGTTTTGGATATATCGAACTATGTTTCTGCTTTTAGCGATACGAGGCATATGATTAGCGGCAATGACAAAGATAACGAAAATGTGGTCGCTATAATTTTTATTGCAGTGCTAATCGGTTTCTTCATAGTTTTTGCAGCTTACAAGCACGGTTACAACAAGGCGATGGGCATTGTCGGGAGAAACGCTCAGCGAGCCTATTACGCCACTTCTTAGCGGAGACCCAAATGCGCGGAAGACCTGGCAGAACCTTCTCTCAGTGATGTTTTTTTTATGCCGATAAAATCTTTAAGTTAAAACTTTCGAGATATAGTAAGCCGTTTAATAATTGAATTATATAATTTAATTCTTGATTCTCCTGTTATTTTCATGCCTGAATAGAAGATATTTTTCATCCCACGACATCGTACCAGAACCGTCAGCCAGTAAAATTTATTATCCCTATCAACAATCATTCCCCGATCGGTTATGGATCAAAAAGAATTAAAGGAACTGATTAATGATATCGACACGAAAGTGCTCAAGGACGAGGCGAAGAAGCTTGGGCTGAAACTCGGAAGATGTCCGACCAAGCTTAGTATCGCAAAGCTTCTTCCCGAAGATACAATACGGAAGCTTGCAAAATAGTGTCAACGGTAATGGACCACAAAATCTGAGGATCCCGTCAACTCCGAGGTCTCAACAGCAAGCAGCCCGATCAAAGTGTCTCGAAGTCGGTTGCCTACCAGTCAGGATTTCATCTGATCTGAGATCAAAGATCTCCTATGCCATTCTCAGCCTTCAGTTCTCTGATAAAAAACCGGATCAGGAGACTGTCTCGCAAAAGAACTTGATTCGAAGGTCATTGAATTCTTTTCACGTTCGATTGAATCCCATATCCCATACATCTTCGTAGATGCGGCCCAAATTAAATTGAATGATAAGCACTTTAGACTTAAAAGAAATTACGCCCCGGCCGGGACTCGAACCCGGGTCAAAAGCTCCGGAGGCTTCTAGGATGTCCACTACCCTACCGGGGCACCGGAATTATTGTCTGCTTGCTGAAAGAAAGGCAATATTCCATATTAGTAACACCGGGATAGGCAAAAAGCCTTTGCAATTCCAGCAGTATCGGGCGGGAATATGACGTTTTTTATGACATCTTGGTCATTTTTTCCCCGGATAACAGGTGGTTATCCGGATACAGCCAGTTAACGATCGGCGACCGTAGCGGTCAACATCCTATTGGTACTACCCCAGTATACACCCATTAAAATTCCCAGGCAGGACTGGTCGTGGATAACCATGAAATGAATTCCCCCGACAAATCAGCCGGATCGAAGATCACCGGTTGATTCTTTAAAGCTCGAATACAGGATAAACCTTTATTGACGATGTGGTCTTCCGCTTGGAATTTAACAAAACATTCAGAATACAATGGATGATGTGTGGATACGTACTCACAACATTACCAGTTACGTTACAAGGTTGGATTTCTGACCGCAACGATTGCGATGCAGGTACAGAAAATCCTATGGACTCTTAATGATTACTGCTCCATCTTCTTATTCGTATCGGACTGTACGTTGAATATAAATACCGGATTAAGGCAGGAAATTTATTAACCCCTGGTTACCGGACAATTGTTTTCTGTAAGATTTGAAAATAAATGGCATGTCTGATTTTTTTTAAGAACTTGGTAATCACTCATTTTCCGGATTGTTATTAACTCCTGATTTCTGGAGATCCCGGATTTCAAACGTGCTTTACATGGTACAGGTGCCATATCCTGCATGCTCCTTCATGACTGACCATGCAGGGGCCGACAGGGTTCCTGGGTGTACAGGCTTTACCAAAAAGTCTGCAATCTGTTGGTTCTGCAATCCCCCGGAGCACCCGGTCACAGATACAGGCAGAATGCTTGGTCACATGCCGAAATTCGATATCAAACTTTTTCTGGGCATCGTAGCGTTCAAATGCCGGTTTCAAGCGAAGTCCTGAACCTGCAATTACCGGGAAACCCCGCCATTCCACGTCACACGGCTCGAATACATCGTACATCACCTTTTGAGCTTTTACATTTCCCGAGCAGGAAACCGCTCTGGGATATGCATTGTCAACCCTGTGTGTTCCTTCCCTGATCTGCCGGACCAGCATCAGCAACCCAAGAAGGATATCGTCTGCCTCGAAACCTGCAACAACCTGGGGTACAGGGAACTGCTCATATTCATGGTATCCCATTACGGTGCAAACGTGCCCGGGCAGGACAAAGCCGTCTAACTTTGCCTCACCCTGCGAAAGAAGCCATTTCATGGCGGGGGGGACCAGCCGGTGACAGGAGAGAATGCTGAAATTGCCGGGTGGATCGGCAAGAATTGTTGCCGCAACAGTAGGTGCTGTAGTTTCGAAACCGACCGATATGAAAACAACTTCATTATCTGTTTTTTCAGCGATTTCAACAGCCTTATGAATTCCCTGGACCACCCTGACATCACCGCCGCATGACTCGAGCGAACCTGTTGATCCAGGGACCCGGAGGAGATCCCCATAGGTTGCAACGATATACCCTTTGGCCGCAAGTTCGAGCGCGGCATCTATCTCGCCCTGCGGAGTAATACAGACAGGACAACCGGGCCCCATAACGATTTTCAGGTGTTGTGGGAGTATGCTCCGGAGACCGGTCTTAGCTATTGCAGCTTCATGAGTCCCGCAGATATGCATGAACGTGAGATCCCGGTCTGCCATTTCTTTGAGCTTATCATTGATCTCCTTGCCTAATGCCATAATTTCACGTACAATGTACAATTATTTGGATTCTGGTATCATAAGAGTGCTGATGCAATCCATAAAGAAATTGCATGCAGGAGCACTACTGGTCAGGTTCATCCGCTTGGCCCGATCTTCGTAAGGAGGGACTGATTCACCTTATGAATAACAAATAAATACCACTTATGGTAAAAAAATCGGAAATACAAAAATTTTAAAGAAAATCCGCCATGTTTTATAAATTTATCAGAATTTTTCGTTCAAGATATTATTAACTCCGAATATTATTTATGTCACCTGAATATACCGCTTTCTATGTTTGGGGTCTCGACATTCTGCCTCCATAGGGAACCACTTTCCGAAGCTCTTGAAGAACTTACGAAAATTACCAGACTCGTCGAGATAATGGATGATGGCCCCCATTACATCCGGGATGCGGATCTGCTGGGAAATTATTCACTGTCATATACGCTGCATGCTCCGTCCAGGGGGGTCAATATTGCCAGTCTCCTTGAACCAATCCGGCGTGCGAGTGTCGATGTAACAATCGAGTCGTTCAGAATAGCGGCCGAAGTTTCGGGAAGTATTGTGGTGCACCCGGGTTATTTTGCATGGGAACAAGAACGTCCGCAGGCAGAAAAGCAGTTTTTAAAATCTCTTGAAGAATTAACAGGTGCCGCTGAAGATTATTCTGTCGGTTTTTCCATAGAAAATATGGGCAACTGGGACTATTTCTTTCTCAGGACCCCGGATGAACTCAACCTGATCGGCGATGCAGGATTTGCCCTGGATGTCGGCCACGCCAATCTCAATCACTGCCTCCCTGAATTTCTCGGGACCCATTTCGATCATGTACATCTCCATGATAATAATGGAGACAAAGATACGCACAGCCCGGTCGGGGATGGCGATATAGATTTCCGGACCGTAATGTCCGCCGTACGGCGGGACAATGCCACGACGATAATTGAGGTAGATACCTTCGACGGGGTCGTTTCGAGCATGGAAAAATTAAGGGCTGTATGAAACTATGCAGGCTTTTGAGGCAAGGTAACTGGCAAAAACTCTGTTCTTTCTTTTCAAAATTTTTTCAACAGATCTGCACCAAAACAGAATGCATGTGCCATCAGGGTTCTTAATACTTGGAAAAGGATCTGGGATGTTCCCGCATTGCCACAGCGGCGGGGCAGGAGCCCCAAGAGAGTCATTGTATATCGATAGGGTAAGGAATGTATTAGGGGTCGATAGTATACAATCACCAGGAGTTATTGTTTTCCAGTTCGGAAAAAGACCCTGAATCAGATATTTCCGTAATCTTTTAAACATACCACGACCTATGTTATGGGAGCACTCACGTGCGCCTTCGTGGCTCAGTCGGTAGAGCGCTTCCTTGGTAAGGAAGAGGTCGCGGGTCCGATTCCCGCCGAAGGCTTTCTTCTTTCATCGTCGTAACATTCGCTTTTCTTTTAAATTTAGGAAATTTCAATAATATCCCTCTGGAACCGCTTATTTATCATTCCTGACAACTCCTCTTCATAACCGTTGCAGGGTTTCGCCGTCAAAGGAAAGTATAAATGGGACTAAACGGGAATCGTGTTATAAAACGAGGATCTTATTTATCCGGTTTTTGTTCCGGAGTTTCTTTCTCGACAACAAAGGCTCTTCTTTTTAATCGTTCCACGATAATCAGGGCAAGGTTAAGAATAAAAACAACGACCCAGATTACAATCCCGAATGTGCTCCCGACAGAATAGCTGTACATAATCGCAACTATCGAGACAAGAACAAGGATATAATTCAGCCAGCTCATAAGGAATTCTTTCGTGGCTTCGTTAATAACTATCGCGTGACAGGGCGGGAACTCCTGGACAAATTCATGTTTATTCATAGGTATATGGAATAAGGTATGAATCCCAAGAGCGGGAATCGTCGTCATGGAAGCTGCTGGTCCCAAAATCAGAAAACCATAAGAGATTCGGGGCTAATCCTATAGTCATGGGCTTTTCCTGCCTGAGATGTGGTGAATGCTGTCATTATATGGGTACGGTGCATGAGATAAAAGAACAAAAAAGTGCGCATGAATTTGTAATCAGAAACAGGTACACGGGAGAACTCACCGATGTCCGGGTTGATGATGACAAAATTGATCTTTTTCGCAATAATGAAACCAGCAAAGTACTTCCGGAAGCATGTCCGTTTTTCAGACTCGATACCGTATCGCGGACAGGTTCCTGCACGGTGCATCTGACATGGCCGGAGATCTGCCAGGATTTTGGTTGCTGGAAATTTCTCATAAAAGATCAGCGGGAGCAAGTCTGCGGACGGATTTTCCCCCCAAGGATGCTTGTATCGGAAGACCCGGAATTGAAACTATTTTGGGAAACACATATCGCCCGGATCGGAATCGACGATAACCAGTCCTGGGACAATGAAATGATCGCGATGCTCACCGATGCCGGTTATTGTGTACTTCAATAAAGACCGCTCCTTACCAATTAAGTGAATAGCTGGCCGAACGATTCGGATTACTCCTCAGGGGCCGTTTTATCGGTTGATTTTTCCTTGAACGTGCAGAATGACCCGCACGTGGTACATCCTTCATTGCAGGGTTCGACATGGATGGTAATAGTCGCCCTGGGGAATTCGAGTTTCAGGTCGTTTTCAAGGTGATCGGTAAGATCGTGTGACGTCTCTACGGTAACGTCGCTCGGTACGACGAGATGAAATTCGATAAAAATTTCGGGACCTGAACGGCGTGTTTTCAATCCATGGAAACCGGCATAACTGGACGCGTGCCCGCAGATAACGCTCTTGATCCGGTCTTCGTCCTTGTCAGGAATTTTCAGGTCGAGAAGGTCGGAAAAAGACCGTCTTGTCAGGTCATACGCGGCTTTCATAATCACGAGGGCGACACCTATAGCAACGATGGGATCGAAAAGTGTTATTCCGGTCAGCCTGATAAGAATCAGCCCAGAGAAAACGCCAAGAGAGGTATAAACGTCAGTTCTCAGGTGCCAGGCATCGCTTTCGAGGGCTATGGAGTCGGTCTGCCTGGCGACCTTCATCAGCCTTGAAGACACGTACCAGTTCACGAGAACGGAAAAGCCCATAATTAATATGCCTGTCAAAAGCATCCGGGGAGAGAATTGTCCTGTTTCCTCCCCGAGCAGTTTTTGCACGGCTTCCCAGATAATCAGGATCGCAGCAATAAAGATTAATGCCGCCTCGATAAGCCCGGACATATCCTCAAATTTGCCGTGTCCGAATTCATGCTCGCTATCAGGGGGTTGAGATGACGTTCTGACCGCAAAAAATGCAATTATAGCTGCAATCAAATCCATGGATGAATGAATCGCTTCGGATATGATGCTCACAGAGCCTATTAAAAATCCCGCGACGAACTTCAGGATTACGAGTCCGGTATTGGAAATAACAGAAAGACGGGCGGTACGTTGTTTCAGGATATCCATTGAGGCCTTATCCTTGTCAGGGTCTGCCATCAGGTATTAACGTATATGAAATCCCGGTTATTTCAAACTATTCAGGAATATAAAAAACATTTAATGGGGGATAACTACCGAAAAAATCGGAATGTGATCTATTAATTAATCGGAGGAAGATGGAGCTGGATACAATGAAATCATATCACATCATCTATCGGCCGGAATCTGGAAATAAAATCCTGATACAAATGTGCAAGTGACGATATATATGAGGGATGACAAAGGAGAGTTACAGCATCCGTATCATTCAAGCCTCTAAACTGCATGATTCGGGTCCTTTCCCGTGCCCGGATTAGTGTCAGATATCAGTCGAATGCCATGTTAATAAACGTGAATACACCAGGTCCAGGTAAAAAAAATACCACGTTATCGGGAATAACTTAGATCTTACCCGGATTTCGTGCTAGCCGGTATATTGCCCTGGCATAGATTTTCGCATCTGAAATCAGGTCGTCACACGATATATATTCATCTGCCCCGTGAATCGGGGGTTTCTGTCCCGGCCTGTATGGACCGAACGCCACGATATTGGGGAGCCTCCGTGCATACGTTCCTCCCCCGATTGCAACCGGAGGCGATGAATCCCCGCAAAAATCCTTGTATATGGAACGTAATGTCAGTATCAATTCTGATTCCGGTGGGAAATTAAGTGGCGGGTCATGTTTTATCAACGTTACATCAATTCCGGTTCCGTTCAGGGAGTGCGTTACCGAACTGGTGATCCTCTCTGCCGGAACAGTAACGGGATACCTGATATCTGCGGTAAGGCGGAATACACCACCGGAAACTTCAATTTTCCCGATATTCAGGGTAAGGCTCCCGGATATAGCATCAGCAATATCCAGCCCCAATAGCGATCCGGAGTAATCGGATCCAATGATGGAATTGAAAAAATGAATAATACGACCAATTCCTTCCGGATCGAGCGGAAGGGAACCGAGATACGACATCAGTCGCATAATTGCATTTCTGCCTGATTCCGGTGTGGAGCCGTGAGCAGCAAGACCCCGGCACCGGATGATAACCTGGTTCCCTTCACCTTCTGCGGAGATGGAGTAGCCGGTATTTTCCGCAAAGATACGACAGCCATCGATAATCTTTCCGGGATGGTCTGTCAGGATTACGGCCGATGCAAAATCGGGAACCATATTGGCTGCAACCCCTCCTCTGATTGAAAGTACCTGCAGCCCCGCATGGGCTACATCCGGATAATGTCCCAAAAATTCAAACCATAGAATACCCTTTTCGGCAAAGACTACCGGAAATTCTGCATCAGGGGTAAACCCCGAAACGGGAGGGGGCTCTTTTGTGATGTAATGGTTCATATCGTGGCTGCCGGTCTCTTCATCGGTTCCAAAAATGATACGGACTTTTTTTCCCATAACGAGTCCGCTCTCTTTTATCGATGTCAATCCAAACAAGGCGGCGAGGATAGGTCCTTTATCATCAAGTGCCCCCCTTCCAAAAATTTTTCCGTCAACGATTTCTCCCCCGAAAGGAGGATGATTCCACCCATTGCCTTCAGGAACGGTATCCAGGTGACCGAGAACCCCAATATATTCCGGCCCATTACCAAATTCGGCATACCCGGCATAGTTTTCGAGGTTTACAGTCCGAAAACCCAGGGATCCGGCCAGTTCGAGCACCTTTGAAAGAACCTCGGCAGGACCAGTCCCGAACGGTGCCGATACCGTTGGATCTCCTGCAACGCTCCGGATCCGGACAATCTCACATACCGATGAAATGATTTTTTCCCGGAGATCTTCAATGCACTGGTCGATAAGAAATTCCGGACTATCCATTATGATATATTGAGATCGGTAATACAATGCTTTTTCGGAAAATCAGATTTATCAATAATTGCGATTCGGCTGGTCCCCAGTACCTGATACTTCATATGGAATGACCACCGCGTGTAAAGCCCGGATGTTTCTGTGCGGGGCGGACCATGAGGACGGCAACTTGCGTGTTGGCAGGTCATAATCAGACAATGCACCGTGTATTTCCATAAAAGAGCGCGTGGACTTCATTTGACGTCCCAGGTTCACAGCTAAGACCAGGGCTCCAATCTGAAAAAATCGATTAATCAAAGGTATTTTCAAATTTTATCATCGATATAAAATTTTTGATGCCCTGGAATTTATGAAATCCAATGATAGGCAGTTTAAAAACACAATGTTTTTTAATATGATATTCATCAATAACCCATGGATATTCCAGTCCGGATCCTCGATCAACCCCTGTTTTAACCGGAAATGACCGATATGTTTATATACTTAATATTATATTTACTAATTGAGGTATTTTTATGGCAGATTTACCTATTGCGGCAGTTGTAAGAATTGCAAAGTCAAATGGAGCCGAAAGAGTCGGCAGTGATGCAGCAGCAGCACTTGTAAAGAAGACTGAAAAATATATTGCACATCTCACCAAGGAAGCGAACAAGCTTGCAATTCATGCAGGCAGAAAGACTTTGAAAGAAGAAGATATCGAGATGGCTGCAAAGTCATCCTGATATCCTTTTTCTTCTTCACCCTATCATCTCCTGACGAGCGTATTGCTCATTTTCTCCGGAATCTGATATTCATTGGTGCAGCCATCCCGGAAATTCCTGATCTTCTTATTGATTTTTATCAATAACCAGGGACATTTCCTTGATCCAGGAACGGCCCCGATCGGGAATCAGATGCCTAAATCACTAACCGATCCCACCCCATTAACCAATAAACAGGAATAGTAAAATACTCATTATCCTATTGTATCCTGATTGCATATGCCCCGCCTCTTCCGTTATTATCCTTCGGATTTCAGACTTCCCCCGGTAAGCGTGATTCACATGACTATCGATTTCGATATCTATGACGACTATACCAATGCGAGATCACGACTTACAGTGATGACAAGGGATAAATCGCTCTCCTCTCTCGAACTTAATGCAAAGAACCTTGAAATTATCTCGGTTACTGCGGATCACGGACCTGTTACCCACCTGTACGACCATGATTCCGCAATGTTAACCATTGCCTTCCCGTCTCCTGTCCCTCCGGAAACAAAATTCGTAATCGAAACCCATACCAGGTGTCATCCGACCAGGAATGTTCTCGAGGGACTGTATTATGACGTCACACCGGCAGGGGCACCCCCCCAGCAGATTACCCAGTGCCAGCAGTGGGGATTCCAGAGACTTGTTCCCTGTATCGACGATATGACGGCAAAATGCACTTACACCACAACAATTACCGCCGATGAACGCTATTCGCATCTTATCAGTAATGGCGATGTCGATATTCCCTGGCACAGGATTGGTAATGGACGGGCCATGATACGATATCAGAATACCAAAACACCCATGGCACCGTACCTTTTTTTCCTGGCTGCCGGGACCTGGACCAGTTATTCCCGTGAACTCGAATACCCCGATGGAAAGACAATTACCCTCGAACTGCTCGTGCAACCCGATAGCGATCCATCGGGGGCGGAGGAGGCGCTTGCCATTCTCGCGGGTTCGGTCCTCTGGGTGTACCTGTTTACCGGTCCCGCCTGTAACGAACATATACTGGTTCGTCACCGCCTTTATGCCCTTTCGATGCGGTTATACCATGAAAAAGGATCGTCAAACGATATAATCACCCTAAAAAAATTGCGGGCCGGAATTCAGGAGCTTCTCCCCCTGATCGTCACGGGGTATCAGTATACCGGCACGGTATACCGGGAAATCGCCATGCAGAATTCGGATTTCGGGGGTATGGAAAATGTGGGCAATACAACGATTGCCGCTAACAGGATCATGCCGTTTTCTGACGTGACTGATGGTGGCTATGAATACATGATCGGGGTTAAGGTTCATGAATTCTACCATAATTTAAACGGATCGGAAGTCACCGGCATGACACCGTTTGAACTCTGGCTCAATGAAGCGGTCACTGTCCTTATTGAAACACGGTACATGGCATTTCTTTTTGGTGAACTATATACACGATTAAAATCTGTCCTGACCCTTCTTGCTCCTGCAGGAGGGACCCTCGCGCTTGATGCCGGAGCGGCCTCCATGCCAATAGAGCCCGATGGATTTAACGACCCTAATGACCTTATCACAAGTATCACCTATGTAAAAGGGCCGGAATTCGTGAGGATGGTTGAAACCCTTATCGGAAAAGAGCTTTTTGCAAGGGGTCTGGACCTATATCACAATCGCTACCGCCATGGTAATGCCACATGGCGCCAGTGGATTGGGGCCATGGAAGAAGTATCCGGTGAAAACCTTTTGGGAATGGCAGAAACCTGGCTCCACCAGCCACGATATCCTGACATAAGGATTAAGGAAGGATATAATGCGGAAACCGGAACCTACACCCTTTTTCTTTCCCAGAGCGGGTTTGGCCAGGGAAAACCCTGGATCTTCCCTTTCAGGGTCGCCCTTGTCGACAATGAAGGGCGTGATATCGTTGAAACAACGGTATGGGTATCAGGGCAGGAGGAAGAGTTTAAATTTCCCGCTGTTGAAAAACCCGCCTTTGTTTCACTGAACCGGGGGTACTCTTGTTATGGAAAATTATTCCACGATGCAGACGATGAGACCCTGTATGTCCAGGCAAAAAAAGATCCGGATCTTCTTGGAAGATTTCTTGCGTTCTACCGGCTCGCGGACCGGGAGAAAATGAAAATTCTCACGTCGGAACAACAGGAACCTTCCCGGAATTTTATGGACCTTTTCATGTCCCTGATCGGCGATGAGGAGCTTATGGCTGTTGCAGGTGGGCAGTTCCTGACCATTTTTGAAGGCGTTGACGATGTTCACTACGCCCACCACTATGGCGATCTGTACCAGGTCCGCCGGAAGATCCTGCTGTCACTTGCACGTAGTTACCAGGATCAACTCATCGACATCTACAACAGGTATACCGCCGTCGCACCGCCTGGGTCAACCGGGGATGACTATATCTCCGGAATAAAACGCCGGCAGGTAAAAAATGTGGCGATGTCAATACTCTCAACACTTGATATTCCCCCTGTTCATCGTCTCGTCCGAAGCCAGCTTGTCAGCTCCCCTTACGAGACAGATCGCCTTGCTGCTTTTTTGGCGTACCTGGACAGCAACGCCCCCGACAGGAAAGAAATTTTTACCACTTTTATGAAGGAATCACAAAAAAATCCTGTGACGTGGGAGTCCTTTCTTGCGGTCGTGGGCAGCACTTCCTCTCCTGACATTGTGACCCTCATGAACTATGCAGAATCATCAGATGCATTTCATTGTGAACAGACAACAAACCAGAGGGGATTATTTGGATCGTACGCCCTGAACCGGAAAGTATGTCTTGAGACCGATGAAGGTCGTTCATATTTCTTAAAAATTCTCATCACCCTCGCGGGTATTAATGAGTTTACGACAATCGGCCTGCTCCGGACATTTGCTGCAATCGACCTCATGCATAAAGAACACCATATCCCCCTGATCCAGGTGCTGGCATCGCTCATGGAGGCGTGTTGTCCTGAAAAGTCACCGGGTGTCTGCAATACCGCGCGGCGATTAATTCTTGGATCGCCCGTAGCACTGGCATCGTATGAAAAGCTATCCGGAACAATTCAAGGGTTAAGAGACTGACGAAACTGCAAGGATGAAGAGGGGCCAGGCCTCACCGGGGAACGGCTTGACTCCCCGATGATCGCAACATTATCAGCCGGTAAGCACGGTTTCAAGGCCGATTTCCTGATCGGATTACATCGCGGCCGTCTTTAAATGGTATTCTGTTAATGGTACGGTATGTACCCTTCCTGCGAGAAGTTTCATTGTTTCAGTCAAACTCACGACATAGATCCTGTCTTTTATGGTAGCAACGATATCTTTTTTCTTACCGTCCCGGATCGGTGATAACCATGCACACCCCCATATCTCACCGGAACAGTCGACTATTGAGGCCGAGGTATTGCCATGGAGAAGGAGGGTATCTTCCGGGGTGAGGTAATAACAGCCATCCGGTAATTCCAGGATAATCCCGTTTCCGCAACGCTTCACGACCCCGGCTTTTCGGTACGATGCACACAGGCTCCCCTTCATCATATCACCATATTGGTATTCGATGCGATCACATGAAAAGGTGGCGTCAGACACGTTATTTATGGAAAATGTAGCCAATACAGTCATCACAACAGATATTATCACCCTACATGTTCTTCCCGAACTTTGGGCAATATTAAATCGGTAAGCGGCAATAATCAGGTTATTACCATGTAAGCAATCAGGGAGAGAATAAATGCCAGGAGAACCAGTGCAGCACTCACCGGTGCAATAAGGGAAAGCATGGCATTCACCGTGCTCGCGAGCTGGGCGATTCTTTGTGACCCGAACACGACAATGCGTTCGCATTCTGCTGTGCTTCCGGCAACTTCACTTTGGCCAAGATCGGCAATCGCCTCGTTAAGACCTGTCAATAAGTAAGGAACGATAAGGTTTACGGGAATACGCAGCCCTATGGGATTGTTCCCGCTCACGGTATTGACGACATGGGAATCGGATGTCATAATTTCAGCTTCATCTACGAGATCGAGCAGACAGTTACGCAGTTCCTCCCTGGCGCCCTCCTGCATGTTATTTCCATCGAAGAGGACATAGACCGTTTTCTGTCCTGCCACAGAGAGAACAAGGACCTGTATCCCCTGGTCTCCGAACCCGTCTTCACGGCTGAAGGGGACCCGGACATGAGAGACTCCTATCTGCAGGGGAAAGACCTCGAAAGAACTGTACCGTGAGAATGCCAGAATACCGGCACGCAGGTATTCACGCGCAAGAGCGGTGGCGGGATGTACAGGGGACATATCATCGGTCATGCAATTATGGGCATCAACGAACACGACCGTATCGCTGACCTTGTGACCTTCGGACATAATAACCATACCAATATTGAAGTCAAGGTCCTCAGTCCTCAGGGGTGATCGGGTTCCGACCAGCAGGAAAGAATTTCCAACCCGTTGCACGAGCATGGATACCGACCCGACCTGTATTCGTTCTGACCTGGCTGCAATACCCGAATATTCCAGATTTTTCATCGATTTCTGCACGGCAACGATGATTTTTTTAATCTCTCTCTCTGAAACAAGATTAAAATCATGAGTGGCACATCCGTGCGGTACCATTACAATCCCGTCGAAAGCCTGCTGCAGACACTTGGGAAGATTCCCGCCACCAATATCCCCCATCGGCCCGGGATGCACGTTTGGGACCGTAACAATTACCGGTTCCTTACCCGGTCTCCTGAAAAAAAGACTCGCTTCGGGGACATACACTTCTTCTCCGATTTCCCTGAAAAAATCCTCCATTTTCTTCGATCCGTCAGTCAGGTGTGCAATGAATGCATTGAGAAATGACAGCACTCTGATATTGAATGCCCGGTACAGGGGACGCTCAATAAGCCATATAATGAGGTAAAACACGAGGACAAAGACCACCAGGAGAGTTATTGCGAGGGTGAGGAAAGGAGGGGGAAAAAGAAGTGTCCCGAGGAGGATCCCGGCAACACCCTGATAAAGTGCAGGCGGCAACATATGGGGAACACGGTAATCTGCAATAGCAACCAGTACGACCAGACGTATCCCCGATATGAATCCTATAGAAAGTGCAAAAAACAGCGGTAACAGTTTAACTGAAAATAAAACGGGAGACAGGGTAATAATAACGGCAAATACGGTACTGGCCAGAGCAAGGAGCGCCGATCTGTTCCATGTCATTGTCTTTCCGGCCAGAGTTATGGTGGGTTTTGTGAGGAAAAAAGCGATTAGCGCAGGCACAGTAAAACCGAGTGTCCCAAGAAAAAACAGCTTCCCATAGAACCTGATACTTGCTCCGTCGATGATTAAACCGAGGATGATAATTATCAGAAGCGAAACCGGCCATGATGGCGCATCAAATAAGTACTTTGTAAGGCGTTCGATCTTCGCGTCGCCTGCTGCTGCCGTCACGAAATCCCCCCAAGGATCATCTCGTACCGCCCGGCGCCATGCGGAACGATCTGTTTACTGGTAAACCGTACAGGACGGGAATAAAAAGGGGCAAACAGGGTCATACTTTCATATTCGCCACCTTCACCGGCAAGGTGGATATGTTTCCGGGCCGATATCTGTTTTAAACGGGTTATAAAAGCATCATCGATATGAGCGCCCAGCATCTCTTCCCCGAGTCCGTCAGCCGCCGTAACGACGATGATCGCATCCATCCTTGTAGCGACTTCCTGCAGGAGGACCTCCGGGTCCATAAGCCAGAGCGGTGCAAATACCTCGATTCCAAGGTCTTTGGCAATAGCAAGCACTCTGTCACGCTGGTATACCGAATTTATCGCTCCCACGACGACACCCTCGATATCAAGGCTGGAAAGACCAAGGGCAAGGTCCTCGAGTTCCTTTTCTTTCTCGCCCTCGGTGAGGACTTCCACGTAATCAAGACCCGATAACCTAGCGATGACCGGTACAACATCCAGGTTTGATGAATGGAACATGAAAGAGTCCGGGTTGGCTGGCCGGACGGTTACAAGGTGAGTTACGTCCATACCCCTGTCCATTGCCTTCTGGATCGATAGTATCGAATCTTTCCCGCCGGATGTCAGTGCTGCGTAGCCCATTATACCAGATCTTTGATCATTCGTGGCATGAAGTCCACGGCCAGCTGCCGGGCCGGAAACATTTTCATTTTTCCTGAAAATTCCCCGACGATATACCTCGGGTACGACGCGAGTCGGAAGCTGGATGCATACCCGGATCTTTTTAAATTCCTGTTAGATGGTATGTATGACAGGGTTATTTTCCTGTCGTTCTGGATCCAGCCTCAGACCACCTTTATGAAATCCTGCCGTTTTGATTTACCGGACAACCGGAGAGGAATTTTCGTCAAAGGGATTTGTCCTGACCGCGAGTGAGAAGAGGTACGGATAATTCACCCGCAAGTGCCGGAGGTACTCCACCCATTGAATAAAAAGCAGGCTGATAACCCGGTGTGTGTCATTGGAAAGGTGGGAGTAATCGGATTCCGGCAGTGGCCCCAATCCTTCCCGTGCGGATAATTCTTCTTCGAGATGGAATACTGCCTTAAGAAGGTCGGTAAAAGATTCGTGTTCAAAAAGGGCCGGATGCTGGAGAAGCTGAACGAGAAATGTCCTTTGGTTCCGTAACATGTCATGGACCAGAGGGAGGTCAACCCTATGGATATCAATATCAAAGTTCCAGGACCGGAGGAGTCGTTCTGTCTCCAGGAACTGCTGATCTGTCCAGGTGTCGCTTATTTTCAATTTTTTATCCAGGTTTTCGTTACCATGGATCGATGACCTGAGCAGTTTAATGAGGGGGACCCCGGTCTCTGAAAAGAATGCCCCTATAACCATGTTGATCTTACGGTTCCTCGCCTGTGATCCCTGCCTGTTTACCATCGTCTCGATTGCCTGCGCGAATACAAACAGAAATGTACCGACGCCTGCAAGGATGACAAACATTGCAAGTATCTTTCCGCCCTCTGTTTTCGGTGCAATATCTCCATATCCAACGGTTGAAATTGTCACAATCGTCAGGTAAACCGCATCAAATGGCGACAATCCTTCGAACACCGAGAAGCCCGCAATAGATACTATAATGACGATCGCAAGGACCAGGATATAAATCCCGAGACGCATCGGGCTGGATGACATAAATTAGTATAGTGTTTCAGAACAGTATAAACAGTAGTCTACAAACGTATAAACAGTATTCTACGGACGATAAACAGTATCCTACAACGTATAAACAGTACTACAAACGGGTAAACAGTATTCTACGGACAAATTGGTTATCAGTGAAATAAGATCCATTGCCTGCAACAATAAATTCACGAACGTTGTTCCAGAAACTTTCTGATCGCCTCGTCTCTTTCTGCCTGCAGCAGTTTTTCAGGAACCGGATACCCCTCCTCGAAGGTTGCTTTTTCCTGCCGGTAAAGTATCCCGAGCCCGATTCGGCCGTCGTTATTGTAGTCCCACTCCCTCGCCCTGGTGCAGGCTGTCTTAAAATCGGTAACATTATCTTCGTCCCATGTATAGACCCGTTCATTATAATATTCGGTGAGATCGTTATACGTCGCACAAATCTGAAGGACCTCGACTAGCGAAAATCCCCGATGGTCCATGGCCCGGTAGATCAGATCCTTTAATTGTTCACGTCTTCCGGTGTATCCCCTTGCAATAAACGTAGCTCCCGCTGACAGGACAAGCAGTAAAGGATTGAGGGGCATTTCCTTCTCCCCGTCAGGAGTGGAACGCCCCCTGAAACCGTATACAGATGTAGGAGTGAACTGGCCTGTTGTCAGTCCGTACACGCGGTTGTCGCTTACAATTACGGTAATGTCAAGGTTACGCTTGGCTGCAAAAATGAGGTGCTCGAGTCCTTCGGCGTAACAGTCCCCGTCACCGGCGATACATAGCACCTTCAGGACGGGGTTTGCGAGCCTGATTCCGGCCGCGACAGGAATAGTCCGTCCATGAAGCGAATAAAACCCGTTGAGATTCATGAAATCGAAAATTTTGGCGTGCTGCCCGATACCAGCCACCAGTACGACCTGTTCGGGAGGTTGTCCATCCCGGTCCCTCTGAACGATTACATCCTTTAAAGCATGCTGGATAACGAAATTCCCACAACCGGGACACCAGGTATTTTTCGCATAACTGATCAGGTCACTACCTTTCATGGCAGGATATCCTCCAGTTTTTTAAGCAATTCATCGATGGTGAACGGACGGCCGTCATATTTAAGGATCTTTCCCTTCGTTACATAACCGTACTGACTGATGTATCGTGCAAACTGCCCGGTTTCGTTTGTTTCGACAGCATATAGTTCTGTTATGCCATCCATCGCTTTCGTAAATTCATATCCGGGGAATGGCCAGATGATTTTTGGCTGTATAACCCTGAGTCCCAGGGTATCCCCTGCTTCCTTGCAGACCCCTTTATTTGAACCCCAGCAGAGGAGAGCCGTCGTAGAATTTAGATTGCCAAATACGTTTACCGGTTCGAGGCTTTCTACCTCACGGCTGAGCAGCTCCATTTTTTTCCGCCTCTTATCGGCCATCACCCGGGTAATTTCAGCATCTTCCGTTGTAATCCCATCCTCGGAATGTACGTGGCTGTTTACCCGGATAACCTCACCTTCCAGGGGAGGATATTGCACAGGAGATATGCCGGTACCAGTAAGCCGATACCGCAGGTACGGCCTGGCAGGATCTTCCGAAGGAGGTTCAACCGGGAGGTGTTGCCCGCCCGGTGCTGTTTCCATACTGAACATTCCCTCGCAGATGATCTTATCGGAAAGGACGATCACCGGAAGCTGGTATTTCCAGGCAATATCCATGGCAAGACCTGATAATTCCCGGGCTTCACCTGCATCACCCGGAGCGAGGATACATTTTGGGACATCCCCCTGGCCGGCATTCAGGGCAAAATGAAGATCAGACTGGGCCGTATAGGTCGCAAGGCCTGTACTTGGCCCGGTACGTTGCCCAAGAATGATAACAAGCGGGATTTCGGCGATTCCAGCGAGACTTATCCCTTCTGTCATCAGGCAGAACCCTCCCCCCGAAGTCCCGACGGCGGCCTTTGCCCCCGCATAGGCACTTCCAAGCGCCATCAGGACCACTGCAATCTCACTTTCCGGCTGGACAGTCCTTATGTGGAATTCGCGGGTGGTGCCGGCCAAAAAATGAAGAACATTGGATGTCGGGGACATCGGGTAGGAATAATACACCTCGAGTCCACCCATGACAAGTCCGATAGCAATTGCCTCGTTGCCGGTCACGACAGGAAAAGCCGGGTAGTTCTGCCGCGGGACTGGCAGTCGTGTTTCCGCTTCACGATAGGCCCTCCCAGCCACCTTTAGGTTTTGATCCGTCCCCTTTGGCAGGGATTTCCGGAAGACGTCTGCGACATCCTCCCACGCGATTCCTGCAGTCCTGGCAAAGGCGCCAATCATGGCAGAATTTGCCATGACATCTGGGGCTTTTTCAGCGGCGAGGATCGAAGAGACAAAAACTCCTGTCCCTGAACCGGGCCGGACCGTATCGGCGTTATATATTACCTCACCGCCCGGTGAGAGATCCCCGATATGCCGATCGATGCTTTCTTTATTCAGGGCAACGATGAAATCAGCTTTTTCACGGATTGATCCGCTATACCTTGTCGATCCCCGGATGACACAATAATTATGGCCCCCTTTGATAAGCGACGGGTAATCGAGGTACATGTGGACGTGATACCCGAGGTGTGAAAGAATCTGGGCCGTCACCTGGCCGGCACTGCTGATCCCCTCGCCAGCTCTTCCGCCAATAACCACCGATACTTCCCCGTCGAGCACGTGTACGACACTCCGGATCTTTGATATCGCAGAATTGTCCGCATTCATGATAAAAGCTTATGGCCCGGAGCCGGTCAGGATCGTTCAGGGCATACTCCTATAAGATGTCCGGGACAATTGTGTACCAATGGAGCATTCCCTGAAACGGGCAATCAGGAACAGATGTGCGGATCTCGATATCCCACTTGTAGGTTTTGCATCCGCAGAACGATGGGATAAACCTCCGTATAAACCGTGGGTTCCAAAAGAATTCAGGCCGGAATCGATTATACCAGGGACTAAAACGGTTATCGTAATCGGGCTTCCTGTTTTTTTACCGGTTATCGAGACCGCTCCTTCGATTTATTATCATGAATTGTACAAAACGGTAAATGGATTACTCGATAGTGACGCGTACCGGATCGCATTATTTCTCAACAAGAAAGGATTCTGTTCGGTTCCCATACCGCGTGACGGATATGGTTCCATCGGTATTCTCAAAGAAAATCCCTTTGTCTTTTTCTCACACCGGCATGCAGCATATCTCGCGGGTCTCGGGAATTTCGGGGTAAATAATACGATTCTTACCAGGGAATTCGGACCAAGGGTCAGGTTTGCATCGGTATTTACGAATGCCGGGATTCCGCCTGACCCCATCATAAACGAATCCCTGTGTATCCATTGTATGAAATGCGTAGAAATATGCCCGGTACATGCTCTCAGCGGGAACGATTACCCGGACGATATTACCGATAAAATCAGGTGTGCCACCCGATCAGAAGACTTATTTAAAAAATTCATCTCGCCATGCGGGTTCTGCATCAAGGTCTGCCCGGTGGGCCGGGACAGGGAATTATACGGGCGTAAGGATATAGGGATATACAATGAAAATGACCCTGGTTTTGACAAATTTCATAAAGCATGGCAGCATATACGTTCATTTGGTTCGGGAAAGGAGATATCAGACAAATAAGTGACCTCCGGATCGTTTCGGTCGAAGACCAATCGGAGGAAATTATTAACAGCATGAACGTTAATATTGCTAAAATTTTGGCGCTAATTTAAGATGAGGATCATGACATTAAGGTAGGTGGCAAAACATACCCAAAGGATATAGGGCACGAGTAACCAGGCTGCCAATTTCCTTATCCGGTTGAATGCAACGATTGTTGCAACAATAAGACATAGCAGGATAATAATCCCGGCGAGTCCGTATAAAGGTGAATGCAACCCGAAAAAAAGGAACGACCAGAGGATATTCATGACAAGTTGTGCAGCGAAAATAATGGTTGCATTTCTGATTTCCGGCGTCCGGAAACCATCCTTTACAATGAGAAACAGGGCCATACCCATCAGGACGTAAAGAACGATCCAGGCCGGTGCGAATGCCCAGGAAGGCGGGGTCAGCAGGGGTTTATTCAGGTTCACATACCAGGTATTAATAGTGTCAACGGTGAATATCGACCCAATAATTCCACCGGTTAACGGGATAGCAATACAAAGGATCAGGAGTCCATAGGTCCTGGCCGCCGATTGTGCCATTTCAAATTATGCTTATGCGATTACATATGATTAATCCTAATCTTCCTCTCACAAGTTTATTCGGCTCAACGGATCATACAGATATTCGGGGTTCGTTTCAATTCCTGCATGGGAAGATGTTATATCCGGATTTCCGGCACCATTGCACGGGATATACCTCTTTATACGTTCAATAAAAAATTAAGTCTCTCTTCCAATCAGATTTTGGGGGATAATGAAGGTTATTGGAGGATCATGCGATTGGAGTTCCCGTGAAAATTGTTCCATAATTTGCCATTGGAAACGCGGGAATTGAGTAAAGATTATTCATTCAGATACTAAAGGTCAGATGTACCATGCCCGATACAGATTCAGATAGTATGGAATGTGCTCAATGCGGGATCTGTTGTAAAGTATTCGGGGATTCGATATCCCCGACGATAGAGAATGTGTATCACTGGATTGAACACGACAGGGCAGACATCCTGGAACACTTTTCAGCCTGCAAAAACGATGGTTCATGGACAAAATGTTCGGAACTAGAGATGGGTGAACTTTCAGACGTTATTTCAATAGAACTACGGGATCCGGAGACAGGCGGGTATGAAAGCAGGTGTCCGTTTCTGAAAAGGGCATCGCGGGAACGGTATATCTGCTCGATACACCTGTCGAAACCCGATATGTGCAATAATTATAAACCATGGATCTGGGGAGAGACCTACTTCCGCAGGTGCCGGACACTTACCAGGCTTGATCAGACCACATTTTGGAATCGTAGTTGATGCATTACCGGGCATATGACAATGTCCTGTCATATTGAACTACCCCGATAACAGATATGATTCCTTAAAAATCGATAAATTCCTGTTTATAAAACAATGACAGCAGGGATTTCTGAAATCCGGAATTAAATTATACCGCCGGTTTTTCAGGGATTAAAAGCCACGCAGCGATATACAGGATTATTATAAAGAACGGCCAGAAAATCGTGATGAATCCGAACAGCAGGATGACGATCAATACGAGGCGTACAATATTTGGGTCAATATCCAGGTATTCTCCGATACCTCCACAGACCCCGCCAAGCACCCTGGATGTAGTTGACCGGTATAAAGGTTTCATGGGGGATTGTTGGGTTCATTTTGATATTAATCCCTTGTTATAATCCCTAAGGTTTAACTATCCAACCTTCCGGCCCGATTGGACTGTTTGTATGATACCAAGAAAGCAGGATTCACCGGATTTCTCAACATTATAAGAAGTTTGTCATATCCTTTCTCTCGGAAAATAATGGAAACGGACTCCGCAACTAGGATTAACCAATGAAAAAATAACTGGGTGTTTTTCCGGGTTTGGAGAAAAATTAGTTCAGGTTGGTGAGTTGATCGATCTGAATGGTACAATATCATCGAAGACTTTGATCTTCCCTACCTGGGGGGCGGTTACCCAGATCTGAATATGGTTTTCCGTCGTACTACAAGGCAATACCACCTGCTGACCCATGGAAAACGGCTGGGTCATCGATCCCTGCCGGGTTGTCCCGTCCGGCTTGGTCAGGCTGACATCCACCCGGTTGTCGAGATTTATCCCGTTCCCGCCCCTGATCGCAATACTCACCAACGGATTAACCGTATCGCCGTTGCTCGTGATCTGGAAATCAAGGTTATACTGAACAGGAAGAACATCGGTCTGACCCGGAGTTCCCATGCCGCTAACCACCGGAGCCGGGCTAGTCGTTGCTACCGGAATCGACGTAGCGACGGGGGTTGGTACTGTGGTCGCCGTGGTGACCGGAGGGGACTGGGCGCACCCGGCTGTAAGAAGGAACACCAGAGTGACGAGGATTGTGAGCGCATACAACATCGTTTTCATACATCGTACTCTGATACCGGAGGTATAATCTTATCCATCCAGCCCCGACAGGGACCAACCGGGAAGATTTCAACCCGGATTTTTGTATTATTGTTCCGGCTGAAAATTTCCAATCAGGGTATCGTAACCACTGGCAATGACTGCCGCTCCAAGAAGCGGAGCCCTCCCCCCAAGAGTGCTGATGGTCATCGACGGAGGAGGAAGAAACCTGTCGATATATTTTTCGATATACGGCAAGATCAGGTCAGTATTTTCCCTGATAACGGAACCATCGAATATAATGCATTCCGGTTCATATGCAACGTTCACAGCAGATATGCCCCGGGCATTAATCCGACCGAGATCTTCGAGGAACTGATGGAATTTTTCTCTTTCCTGTCGGATGCGGAAAAAAACTCCGTCTGACGACAATTCAGAGGTATCCACCAGGTTTATTCCTCTATCGCCGCACCATCGGATGAAAAATCCCGGCAAAAAATGTCCCGATGCATATGCTTCCCAATGTCCGGGAAACCCGCACCCGCACGTACTGTTGAAATAATCGTCGACAAAAAAATGTCCGATCTCACCGGCATTTCCTTTCATTCCAAGGAGAATTTTTCCACCGGATATAATCCCTGCCCCGATACCGGTCGACATCGTGAGATACACCGCATTCTTTTTTGGTGAAATGCCGCCGTAATAAACCTCGCCGAGAATCCCTGCATGGCAGTCATTGATTATTCTTACCGGTACTCCGAATTCGGCTTCAAGGGGTCCGACCAGGGGTATTCTTGCCAGGGGGATATTTGGGGGCCTGACAATACTTCCATTGCTGTGATCTACCGGCCCGGCGGCAGAAACCCCGATACCCTCAATACCGGGTATCTTCTCCCGGTCGGTCAGGTGCCTGATACATTCTGTCAGCAGAGATGTAATTTCTTCGGCATTGCGGGGAGTCCCGGGAGTAGGGACCGTTATCGGACCGAAAACAATCCGGGAATTTTCACAGAACACTATCCGGATATTGGTTGCGCCGAGATCGACGGCTATGACCCTTTTCATGCAATCAAATGTGATCCCGGAACTATCTTATCTCCTTCGGGTTGGATCAGGCCGGTCATCGTCCGATTAAGTCGGACCATGGCGTAACAAAAAATTAAAGGCTCTTTAAGCATATCAAAATATTATTGCCCGGATATTTCGATTCCGGGGTGGTGAGGAAATGACAACTCTTAATCCGGAAATCAAGGAGACGTTCTCGAAGATCAAAGTCTTCCCGGTCGCTACCGCTTCCCGAAGCGGTATCCCGAACGTATCCCTTATCGCATTTGTACTACTTGTCAGTGACGATACCATCTGGCTCGCAGACAATTTCATGAAAAAGACCATAGAAAACCTGAGGGAAAATCCCAGGGCAGCGATATCGGTGTATGACCCGGAGACCAAAAAATGTTTCCAGATAAAAGGCAACGTGGAGATTAAAACATCAGGCTCCGACTATGAAAAGATGAAAAAAATGGTACATGATAAAAAACCCGAACTACCGGCAAAATCCCTCGTAATACTGAAAATTACCGAAGTCTTCAGTTGCGTTCCCGGCCCGGATGCCGGAAAGAAGCTGCTCGGATAATAATTATATTTTTTTTGTCCATTTCAGATCTTCTGGAATCTAAGGAATCCGAACTCTTCCTCAATGTAAGTATAATGCATTTGTATTCAGAGTAGTCCTTACAGCAGGACGTTCCAGGGCTTCTGCCTCCTTTGTTATACCGCGCTGATCAGGATATAAAAAGACCAGAAAAAAAATAGGGCATTGTGCAGAGTTAACCCCTAACCTCTCGTCAGGGCAATCATTTATTTTTCAGACAGGTTAAACCGGAAGCGATTTCATTATTAGTTATCCTCATTTATGTTAAGAGTAGATTGAGCGGATTTGGAGAGTAATACTAAAATCACGTGCAATCAGGTTCAGTTCTATACCAACCGGGTGCCGCAGCGGTAGGTTGGAGGCCCGGGAGCATCATTGGACATCAATAGGATAAAATTTTCCCTGGGGTCGAAATAACCTGATCACCAAAGAATATTGTTCCCCGCTGTCGGGGTAACCTTTTCCCAAGGTTATCCCGATGGGCGGGCAGGGAGGGATGCAACCCTGGTCGCGATGATACATAAAGAAAGGGCGGGAAATAATTCGAGGAAATTACCTATAACGAGAGGGAAATTTCTTTCCGGTTTCGGGAGGTGAAAAAATTACCGGCCCCTGGTTTTCTTTTCTTTTTTCTGTTTGACCAGGCGTGCCTGCATTCCATAATAATATGATACACCTGTCGCATGGCACTGGTCGATTGAAGTGCTGTCAAACGAGACCAGATCGTCGGAGTACACCGCATCCGGGGACGACCTTCCAAGGACCCTGATACCGCCTTTGTAGAGTGACAACTCTACGGTCCCGTTTACCCGTTCCTGGGTGACGGCAATGAAAGCGTTGAGAGCATGGAACAACGGTTCATGCACGAGGCCCATATAGGCAAGTTCCGACCATTTTTCGTCGACCATTTGTTTGAACTGCAGCTCCTGGCGGGTCAGGACCAGGTGTTCGAGATCGCGGTGTGCGAAAAGAATTGTCGTTGCTGCCGGGTGCTCGTAGACCTCTCTGGCCTTGAGACCGAGGATACGGTCCTCAATCATGTCATTTCTCCCGATGCCGTGACTTCCGGCGATCCTGTTGAGTTCTTTTATGAGGTCATACCCTTTCATCGCTATACCGTTCAGTCTGGTCGGAACTCCCCTTGAAAACGTGATCGATATTGTTTCGGGAGAGCCGGGTGCTCCCTCCGGAGACACAGTCCAGAGATAAATCTCCTCCGGGGTATGATATGCCGGGTCTTCGAGCTTTCCACCTTCAATACTCCTGCTCCAGCAGTTCTCATCCATGCTCCAGGGTTTATCTTTTGCAACGGGGACCGGGATATGGTGCTCTCGTGCATAGTCCATCTCCCATTCCCTTGTAAGGTTTTTCTCGCGGATCGGCGCTATCACGGCAAGCCCCGATCCCCTGATAATAAAATCAAACCTGAGCTGGTCATTCCCTTTTCCCGTGCAGCCATGGGCGATCGCGGGTGCACCTTCCCGTTTCGCGATTGCGACTACCTCATCGGCAATCAGGGGTCTCGCGAGCGAGGTACCCATCGGATACCCCTCATAGGATCCGTTCGCCCTGATGGCAGGGAATATATAATCCTCGACAAATTTTTCCCGTGCATCGATGGTATAATGTTTATCGGCTAATTTTTCCCCCTTTTCAGCTGCTGCTTTCAGTTCGTCCTCTCGCTGCCCGACGTTAACAGCTACGGTGACGACCCGGTCGTAGCCGTATTCTTCCCTTAACAGGGGTATGCAGACGGAGGTATCGAGACCTCCGCTGTACGCCAGCACTACGGTTCCTTTTCCCATTTTACTCCCCTATGTAATGACTGATTGGTTCAAGCGTGATCTTCTCACGTTTCATTGCATCGATGGCCTGTGCTGCAGCTCTCGCTGCCTGCAGCGTCGTGATATACGGCACACCGTAATCGACAGCTGCTCTCATGATCTGATAGTGGTCATACCGGGACTGTTTTCCTTTTGGCGTATTTATAATAAGGCGAATCTCCCCCCGCCTGAGAAGATCGATTACATTCGGAGATCCCTCCTGGACTTTTCTGACAAGATGTGCATCTATCCCGGACTGCGACAGATATTCGACAGTCCCCGATGTCCCGTACAGAGAAAGACCCAGTGATACAAGTTTTCGTGATATTGCGATCGCTTCGTCTTTCTGCTCGGCCGAAACAGATATGAAGACATTCCCCTGCATGGGGAGTTCATTGTCGGCCGAAATGCTCGCTTTATAGTAGGCGCGTCCGAAGTCATAATCTATTCCCATGACTTCCCCGGTACTCTTCATTTCCGGACCGAGCACCGTATCAACACCCGGCAGCTTGTTGAACGGGAGAAGAACCTCTTTAACGGCAACATGAGAGATCATCCGTTCCTTGTAGCCGAGGTCCGCTATCCGGTATCCCATCATTATCTTCGCAGCAATCTTGGCAAGCGGGATGCCGGTCGCTTTGCTGACAAAAGGTACAGTCCTGCTCGCCCTCGGATTCGCTTCAAGCACGTACACGATGTCATTTTTCACGGCAAGCTGGATGTTCACCAGGCCCACCACCCCAAGCCCGAGCGCAATCTTCTTGGTATATTCCCGTACGCGGGAAAGTACCGACGTGGAAAGGGACTGTGTGGGAATGACGCAGGCAGAGTCCCCGCTGTGTACTCCTGCTTCCTCGATATGTTCCATTATCCCACCGATAAACACGTCAGTCCCGTCACAAACTGCATCGACATCGAGTTCTATTGCATTCTGGAGAAACGAGTCGATGAGTACAGGATGGTTGCGGCTCACCCTTACCGCTTCCTTCATGTAACTCTCGAGCTCTGTCTCATCGTGAACGATCTCCATTGCCCTTCCCCCGAGAACATACGACGGTCTGACCAGGACCGGGTATCCAATAACAGCAGCCTTTGCACGTGCTTCCTCGGCAGAATATGCGGATGAGTTCGGCGGGCTCGGGATCTCCAGCCGATCGAGAAGAAGACTGAACCTGTCCCTGTCTTCCGCGATATCCATCGCATCCGGACTTGTCCCAAGAATCTTGATCGGAAGGTTCTGCTTCTTTAACTCCCTCTCGATGGGAACGGCGAGATTAACAGAATTCTGGCCGCCAAACTGGACCATCACCCCCAGATACGTGTCGGATTTGAGAATATTGATAATATCCTCGAGGAGCATCGGTTCAAAAAACAGCCGGTCAGAGGTGTCGAAATCCGTCGATACCGTCTCAGGATTATTGTTAACAATATGGACCTCGATCCCGATTTCACGCAGGGCCATGACAGCATGGACCGTGCAATAATCAAACTCTATCCCCTGGCCGATGCGGATCGGACCCGATCCAATGATCAGGACCTTCTTCGCGTCATTTATAACAATTTCGGAATTATTGTCCCATGTCGAATAAAAATAAGGAGTTGTTGCGGGAAATTCAGCCGCACAGGTATCGACCATCTTGTATACGGGATCTCCTGTTATCGACTTGACCGTACCGGGATCTTTCCCGGTCAGTTGAATTATTTCATCATCGGTAAATCCATATGTTTTTGCAAGCCTGATATCGTCATCGGTCCCGTTTACTGCGAGATCTTCTTCCATCTCGATTACATTCTTAATCTTTTCGAGGAAAAAAGGGGTGATCTTAGTCAGGGAATGGATCTCCTCAACGGTGAAATCCTGCCTGAACGCATCAAAAAGGCAGGCAAACCGTTCATCGGTCGGCCGGGTAAGGATCATCCGGATCTCGCTCGGATTGGTATGTTCGTTCACATCCGTGTCAAGGGAGCGGAGCGCTTTCTTGAAGGCCTCTTCGAGGGTCCTGCCGATCGCCATCACCTCGCCGGTACTTTTCATGGCAGTGGTCAGCGTCCGGTCTGCCCCCTTGAATTTATCAAACGGCCAGCGGGGGACTTTAACAACGACGTAATCTATTGCGGGTTCAAAGGATGCTGGAGTACATCCGGTTACGCTGTTCATTATTTCATCGAGCCTGAGACCTATGGCAATTTTTGCTGCCACCCGTGCAATCGGGTACCCGGTTGCTTTGGATGCGAGTGCAGAAGATCGGGAAACACGCGGATTAACCTCGATTACCCGGTAATCTCCGTTCCAGAACGCGAACTGGATATTACACCCACCCTGGACATTCAGGGCCCTGATAATTTTGATGGCAGCAGACCTTAGTTTCTGGAATTCATCATCCCTCAGTGTCAGTATCGGTGCAACGACTACACTTTCCCCGGTATGGATACCCATCGGGTCCACATTTTCCATACCACAGACGATTATGCAGGTATCTGCCGAATCCCGCATCACTTCAAACTCGATCTCTTTCCATCCCTGGACGCTTTCCTCGATCAGTACCTGGTGGATTCGTGACCTGTTCAACCCAAGTTCAACAATCCTGACCAGATCCTCTTTTGTCGTGGCGATGCCCCCTCCTGCTCCCCCGAGAGTATATGCAGGTCTTACGATGGCTGGAAGGCCCACGACATTGAGTGCCTCGGGGATATCCGAGAGATTGTTCAGGATAAAACTGACCGGGACCGGTTCCCCTATCTCCTTCATCAGTTCCCGGAACTTTTCCCGGTCCTCTCCACGATAGATCGCTTCAAGCGGAGTCCCGAGGATCTCGAGACCTTCCAGTGCCCCCCGCTCTGCAAGTTCAGCCGTGAGATTCAGTCCCGTCTGTCCTCCCATTCCTGATAATATCCCGTCGGGCCGTTCTTTTTCAATTATCCGGGCGATGATATCAGGACGTAGCGGTTCGATATATATTTCGTCAGCCATGTCGGGATCGGTTTGTATTGTGGCCGGGTTTGAATTTACGAGGACGACAGTAACACCCTCTTCCCGTAGGGCACGGCATGCCTGAGATCCGGAAAAATCAAATTCTGCGGCCTGACCGATCTGTATCGGCCCGGAACCGATAAGCAGGACCTTCCTGATATGAGGAAGTTTCGGCATCAGGAGAGCCTCCGGAACATCGAATCAAAAAAGTAAGATTCGGTATCGCGGGGGCCTCCATGGGCCTCGGGATGGAACTGGACGGTTGCCAGGTCAAGATGCTTGTCTTCGAACCCTTCGACGGTCCCGTCATTTACGTTTGAAAATGAGATCCGGCACCCTTCGGGAAGCGTATCTGCGGCAACTGCATAACCATGATTCTGGGTAGTGATGAAAATCTTTCCTTCGATTGTACGGACGGGCTGGTTTGTTCCGCGGTGACCGAATTTCATTTTATACGTCTCGCCACCGAGGGCAATCCCACAAACCTGGTTGCCCATACAGATCCCGAAAACCGGAAGGGAACCTGCGAGTTCTTTTACACACCTGATCGCATGGGTCGCGTGAACCGGGTCACCGGGCCCGTTACTGATAAAAAGGGCATCCGGATCGCAACCCCGGATATCATCAGGTGTTGCATCGTGGGGATATACATAAACGTCCGCATCCCGTTTCCTGAGACTAATGACCATATTCTTCTTGATCCCGAGATCTATCACGGCAATTTTTTTGCCCCTTCCTTCCACACGATACGGTTCTCTGCAGGAAACAGCCGGAATTAATTCTTCGTCTGAAATGGGAGGTGTCCTTTTTGCACATTCCACTGCATATTCCCCATTATCGTCGCCAACGACCAGGGCCGCCCGGAGCGTCCCCATTACACGGGTCTTTATCGTTATCATGCGGGTATCAACGCCATGCATACCGAGGAGTCCATTATCTTCGAAGTAACGGATCATCGGAATTCCGGTTGAAGGCGTATTGCATATTTCCCGGGCGATGACCCCTAGCGCCCACAGTTTTTTCGCCTGGAAATTTTTGAGGTCCACCCCGTAATTTCCAATAAGGGGATACGTGAACAGAAGTATCTGGCCAAAGTAACTCGGATCGGTAAGAGCTTCCATATATCCGGTCATTTGGGTGGTGAAGACAAGTTCCCCGCGGGATTCGCCTTCTACACCAAAGCCGGTACCAGCTATATATGTACCGTCTTCCAGTCCCAGAACCGCCTTCATAATTTTCCATACATATTGTGTATGAATACGTATTAACGATGCTGCAATTACACAGGAATTTTGGGAAAACCTCTCCGACCCGGTTACCGCAACCACTGTTTCTCCCGAAAAAACAATACCATGAATCGCCGGAACAAAATTCGTGCGGGTTCCGGACAGTGACCTGCCAGGCATGAAAACGAAGTCATAAAGCGATTTTACCTGCGGAACATTTCCGGATTTTATGTGCGCTTCGCCAATTGCTGCTGGTGGTGTCATACCCCATATCTCCTTTTATCTTACCCGGAAAGGAAGATTAAAAATCCCTGCAAATCAAAAAAGAAAGTATGACGGTTCCAAGAAAAATATTTTTTACCAAAGGAGTCGGTGTCCATAAAGACAAACTTGCATCGTTCGAGCTCGCACTTCGAAGAGCAGGAATAGAGAAATGTAACCTAGTATACGTATCATCGATTTTTCCCCCTAACTGTATCCAGATTTCAGTTGACGAGGGGCTCAAAGTCCTTCAACCCGGAGAGATAACGTACGTGGTCATGGCGAAAAATGATACCGACGAACCAAATCGTCTTATTTCAGCAGCCATCGGCCTGGCCCTTCCAAAGGACTCCCATGAATACGGCTATCTCTCAGAGCATCATGCATATGGAGAAACTGCAGAAAAAACAGGAGAATATGCAGAAGATCTCGCAGCCACGATGCTTGCGACGACCCTGGGGATAGAATTTGATATAAACCAGGCATGGCAGGAACGCGAGCAGATATACAAGGCCAGTGGAAAAATTATTAAAACAACTCATATATGTCAGTCCGCACAGGGTGAAAAAAACGGACTCTGGACAACCGCAATCGCCGCTGCGGTGTTTATCACGTGAGACAGGATTTCATTTCACGTAGCTTTCGGTGCCGGAGTAACTGAACAAGAATTATATTTTCAATCTGAGTCAGAAGGATGATAAAATTCCCTGGTGGAAAATCTGGTAACTAAATTTCTATGATAATGTTATTCCCTTTCCTGATAGTGACCTTTCCTCTTTCTGCGGGAATATATACGATTGTCCGACCCATGTCTCCCCCGACTTCCTCACCGACAATCGGGATATTGCGCTCTTTTAATAATTTTCGTATCGCTTCAACATTTCTTTCCCCGATGTTTAAGTTACCGGAGAAACTTTTGAACATTGAAGCACCCCCGGCAATCTTTGCCACGAGAGAATACGGATTGCTTCCCGCCTTCGCAAGCTCACCGATCATCATTTCCACTGCAGTATCAGCATATTTACCGGGGCGTTCCTGTTTTCCCTGCGATACGGGCAACATGATATGAGCTAGGACCCCAATCCCCTTGTCCCGGTCATGAATGACCAGCCCGACGCATGAGCCAAGGCCGATTGATGACATAGGAGTCTTTCCCAGATGATGTTCTCCTATCCCGATAATCACGAGATCACTCTGCAATAACGGTTCACTCATGTGCGAAAATCCCTCAGATAACAGGGTTCAGCATCGCTTCCAGCATTTTCAGGATCTCTTCAAGCATTGGTTTATTTGGGAAAAGGAATATGCTGCTCTTAATTTCATGGGCATCGCTCTTAAGTTCCGTCCGGAATAGTACCACTTCATCAATATCACCTGTATCCTGCGAAGCGATGATACTCTGAAGCGCTGCATGCGGCATATCGATAACCATCTGGGGTGGGGAAGGAAGCATTATTATATTGAGAAGGCCTGCTGTCCCGTCAAGGAAGGCGGAGACCATGATATTCCCGACTTCCAGCAGGGCACTTTCATCCATTTCATCCATCTCGCGATTCATCTCCTGCATCCCGAGCATGACATTGGTGAGACGAATTACGGATTCTTTAGGGATATAGAGAAGCAGGTACCCCCCCGATGACACTTCTCCCATTATCTGGAACAAAACAAGTGCTGCAATTTCATCCCCGACATATTTATGGATGTTCGCGATATCGATCACGTTAATTTCAGGGACGTTCATTTCGATCTCTGCCGAGAGCATGGTTGACAACGTTGTTGCCGCATGGGCCGCACCGATGTTTCCAAGCTCCTGCAGGGCATCGACCTGGGTTTTTGATAATTGCATTTCAGTTCTCCTTAATAATCGAATTCACATCAAGTACCGGAACTACTTCACCGTCTCCCGGAATGGTTACTCCACTAATCCCCCGGCACATACCGATCATCGAGCTCATGGGTTTTATAACAACCTCCTGCTGGCCTTCAATCAGGTCGACGGGAATTGCGAGTTTCCTGTTCTGGTGATGCAGAATGAGAAATATTTCACTGAGGTCAGAAATTCCGAACATCTCCTCGAGCCTCCTGAGGGGAAGGACTTCGTCCCGGATCATGATAGCTTCCTGGTTCCCGATGCGGTGAATATTGCTGATGGAAAGTCCTGCGACTTCGACTACATTATTTACCGGTATCGCGCAGCGCCTACTGTTAATCCTGACCATCAGGACATTGACGATCGCCATGGTCGGTGGCAGTACCAGTTCGAACCTGGTCCCTTTACCGAATGTCGAATCCACTTTGATGGTCCCTTTCAGTGAATCTATCACCGTCCTGACCACATCGAGGCCTACTCCCCGCCCACTTACATCAGTAATTTTCTCGGCCATGGAAAATCCGGGAAGGAACAGGAGGTCATATACCTGTTCATCTGACAGGTCTGCACCTTGTTCTTCGGTAATAAGTCCGCGTTCTATTGCTTTCGCTTTTACACGGGATGAATTGATACCTGCACCATCATCTTCGATCACGATTACGACATTCTCACGGTCGCGACGTGCAACAAGATGCAACAGTCCTTTTGCGGGCTTTCCTTCTTTCACTCTTTTTTCAGGCAGTTCAATCCCATGATCGACGGCATTCCTTATCAGGTGGAGCAACGGGTCGTTGAGACCGTCGAGAATGCTCCTGTCGAGTTCGGTATCCCCCCCCTCGATGACAAATTCAACTTCTTTCTGCTCTTTTTTTGCCAGATCCCTGATCGCTCTCGGAAACCGGTTAAATATATGTGAAAGGGGGATCATCCTGATATTCATCATGATGTTCTGTAAATCGGAAACCGATCTGCCCACCATGTTCAGTGTTTCATCAAGTTCTTTTATCTGATATTTATGTGCAATCTGCGCCAGGCGACCCCTGTTAATAACGAGATCCTCGATCAGGTTCATCATCTGATCAAGCCGTGCAATATCAACACGGATATTTTTGACTTCCCTGTTTTTATCGCTTTTCTCTTCTTTTATTTCCTTTCCTGATCCGGTAGTTTCGGCCGCAGACTCTTTTTGGGCCGGAGGTGAAACAATTTCCTTCTGATGCAACGAAACCGGTTCATCCCCAATTATGCACTCCTGGATATCGGTTCCTGAAACTGCCGCCTTAAGGGCTTCGATCCCTGCATCGCTGATGATCCGGACCGATATCGGCCCCTCAAACCGACCGTCCTCAATAATACTCCGTGTCGGGGTCGTGGCGATGATCGTCCCAAGGCCCGCCAGGTTTTCGAGTATGATCATACCCCGCAGATTCCGGTTATCGCAATCCGGTTTTAAGCGGATAGTGATACAATATTCATCTCCGGAACCTGCCGATTCCAATCCGGTCTCGTTGCCATTCCCGATCGGTTCCTGACTGCTCTCTTGTTTTCCTTCGCCCGGTGGGGTGCTGGGAAACAGTCCGGGTGCTTTTTCTTCATTTAACGGCTGGTCGACAGGCTCCCTGGCCATGTCACGTTTTTCTTTCCATTCGAAAAGGGCATTAAAGTGGTCTTCAAGATTGAAATCAGATCCCGATCCCCCGGACTCTATATCGTCGAGGATCAGTTCAATGTCATCGGAAGCCTTCAGCAGAACATCAACCAGGTCCGGCTGTATGGTGAGCTGGCCACTCCGGATATTCTGGAAAACATCTTCCATGGTGTGACACAGGCGCTCGAGCTGATCGAACCCCATAGTTGCCGACATTCCTTTAAGAGAATGTGCGGCACGGAATATTTCTCCTATTGCCGCTTCATCGGGGCCGCGTTCCAGGATAAGAAGATTTTTTACTATTGTTTCGTGGTTTTCACGCGATTCAGCAATAAAAAGCGACCGGTACATATCCATTTCCGACATTCATTACCCCGCGATTGTCGTAATGGCCCGGTTGATCTCGTCTGCTATTCCTGATAAGGGTACGATAAAATCGACACACTGGCGATCCAATGCCGATCTCGCCATTCCGTAGACGAGACAGTCTTCTTCCCTGCAAACGATGGTCACACCACCATGCTTTTTGATTGCCAGGGTACCCTCTCCGCCATCGCTCCCCATGCCCGATAAAATCGCTGATACTGTTTTCGGACCGAATACATCAGCTGCAGATATGAATGTCTTATCAACAGCCGGACGGACACTATGTACCGGTGGTGCAAGAGAATGGACAATTTTACCACCCTTTTTACCAGAACCAGTAATTATTCCCGAAATAATTGCATGAAATCCTGCTTTAGCGATATAGATATGTCCCGTGTTGAGAATGTCCCCGTTCTCCGTCTCTTTTACCGGCATTGAGGATATCCTGTTGAGACGCTGGGCAAGTGCCGCGGTAAATCCACCCTCAGGCATGTGCTGGGTAATAAGAATTGCCGCAGGAATTCCGGGCCTGAACGAAGAGATGACGACATCAAGCATAGGGGGTCCTCCAGCGGAAGAGCCGATCACAACGAGATTTTCTGCCGGCCCCGGAGGCATAATAGTTTTTTTCCGAACATAGGTTATTTTTACGAGATTTTTTATTTTATTGATTAATTCCATTCCTATTTCCCTGACTGCAGCCGAGTCTTTAGGTTTAAGCATGAAATCATCGGCACCGAGGTTCATTGCCTTCTGGGTCATTATCGCACCGTTTGATGTCAATGAACTGAGCATAAGGGTCTTTGGCTGATGCTTCAGGAGTGCTTTTTGTTTGAGGACTTCGAGACCATTCATTCTCGGCATTTCGATATCGAGGGTAACTACATCAGGCGCCAGTTCCCTGATTTTTACCAGCCCTTCTTCACCATTCGCAGCAGTACCAACGACACTGATCTCCGGGTCCCGGCTGAGCATATCTTTAATGATTGTTCGCATAAACAGCGAATCATCGATGATAAGAACTCGGATAATCATCAGGATCCCAGGACGTTATTTATCTCCTCTAAAACCTTGGGAGCCTGGAATGGTTTGACGATGTACCCGCGTGCCCCGCTTTTTATGGCCAGCTTGACCATCTGTTCCTGTCCGACTGCGGTGCACATGATAACCCGCGCCCCGGGATCGAGTTCTTTGATCGCTTTGAGGGCCTCTATTCCGTTCATCTTTGGCATAACGACATCCATTGTTACAAGATCGGGCTTTAATTCCTTATATTTCACTACTGCTTCATCCCCGTCGCCAGCTTCACCGACAATAGAATGACCTCCCGAGAAGAGGATATTTTTTAAAAGGGTCCTCATAAAAAGCGTGTCATCAACGATCAGAATTTTTCCCATGTATGATCATAAAGCTGTATCTGACACATTATTTATATGTACTCACCGTTCCAAACCCGCTGGAACCTTATTGAGAGGGGGGTTTCACTGCATCAGAAATGAAACGGACCCCTTTTGGAGTGAGCTGGACTTCTCTCCGTACGAACATTACCTCAACCATCCCGAGTTTCAGGAGCTTTTCAATAATTGAATCAAGTTCTTTATGAGAGATATTCAGCATATTCTCTATGGCATGCGAGTCCATCCCGCTGTAAATCAGCATACCTACCTGGGAAGAGACGGGATCGAGCTCGTCCCCCTTCATTTCCATATCCTTTGTAGCGTCCTTGAGAAAATTTAACAACACCTGGAGCGTTGATATCGGACACAGAACAAAACTCGTGACGACTTCATTATTTTCCAGGTGATCGATCTTGACAACATCCAGCTGTTTTTTCTGGATGTCCCGTTTAACCATTTCTATTCCGGTAACTTCCGTCGTAGGGACACAGACCTGTTTTTCCTGGCTGACGAACCATATTCCGGTCTTCAGAACCGCGATTGCCCCTTTATCCCATTTTGCATTGGTGGCCATCACACCACCCCTGATGGCTGGTGACATGAAATATGCGCTCAGGCGGTACGCATTGCACGCCATGATAATGATCCGTTTCAGGATCTGCATGGCCTTTGGCACGGTGGCTACGTGATAGAGTGTTTCAGGATTACCTTTGACATCGATACTGAGAATATTTTTCTTTTCCTCGAGGTCGAGGATAGATTTGTAAGCAATCGTTACATTAAACGGTTCCTTGATTACCATCTGGTCCTGCGAAACGTCAATTTTAGTTGTTATCCATTTCCCATCCTTTTCGACTTTCACAGGTATTTCAGGCATATTCCCTCCCGGTTATCATCTACTGCCAGAACGTGTTATTTTTTTGTTTTATTCGATGCCAGGAATCCTTCGAGCTCCTTTTCGAGATCCTGGGCCGGTACTTTTACATCTTTTAAATCCCGTATCAGGCTTGCATGGGAGTCTTTTTTGGTTTTTGTAGCTTCTGATTTTAATGAAGACATCAGGTCGTCATCCTCGCCTTTACCGGTCGAGAATGCAACCATGGAATCTTCCATGTTTTTCGGTTTTTCAACCGTGAGAGGGGGTGCAGCTGTATTCTCCGGTTCCTTCTGCAACTGGATTTCACCTGATGTCCCTGTCCCTACGGGTTTCTCCGGCTCCGGCAATTCGTCACCGATATCCAGTTCTTCGTCAAGGTCAATATTCCCGATATCAAGTTCCTCGAGGTTTGTTATCTCCGGGTTTATCGGTGATTCACCCGGTTTCTCTGCAGGATCGAGTTCGTCCTGGTGAGCGGCGAGGATGCTTGCCACTTCATCATCGGTGTCGTCATCGATGGTGATCTTCTCTTCCTCGACATCGAGGGCGACATCAAGACGTGAGATGTCATCTCCGAAGGACGGGGTTTCCAGCTCCTCCTCCAGGTTAATGTCGCTGAGTGAAGAAATATCATCCTCTTTTTTTACCGAATCGAGGAGCTCGGTGTTGATGGGTTCTTTAACAAGCGTTGTAAACGGATCTTCAATCATCTTTTTGGATGCCGGGATCATTTCAGGGTTGGCTTCTTTTAAGGATCGTATATCCGAGATTTTACCGGTAATCGATCCATCGAGCATCTCATCGATTCTTTTCTTTTTCATCTCTTTTGTCCTGCCCGATTTCCCCGCTCTCGTGATGTCGGAGGCAATAACAGAAAATGCCCGCGACATCGATGAAAAGAGTTCTTTTACAGGCCCGGATTCAGATTTTTTAGCTGAATTATGCCTGGGCCCAGATATTTTATCAGGAACTGGAAGCCCTCGTTGGAAAAGAGACCTCTTTTTTTTCCCTGTTTCTGTAGCTGCTTCACCTGATCTCGGTCCCGGCTTCGGCGTGGACACGGGGCGTTTTCTGAATGAGATTTTTGGAAAATGAATTGAACCGTTAATAAATAGCACAAGCGCTGCCAGTGCGATGATACCAATGATTAGCACGATCACCGGAATATCAAAAATTACCAGGACCGATCCGGCAATAACGACAACAGTAAATAAAACCATCCGCCGGGTCGAATCCTTCATCATGTCAAACCCCCGAATATACCGGGATATTAAAGAACATACTAACAATATATGGCGCCACTATATAAACGATGCCCGTTAATACCGATAAAATGCTCGCAAAAAAGTAAAACATGTATCTTCCTCCTCCGATCATTATTTTTCCCGCAATAATATTTGCGATGGTGATTATGGTGATCATGATGACGATATAGGTCGTCATTTGGCTCTCCGGGAAATTCACGAACATATTGATTGAGGATGCCATAGAGCCACCGATACTCTGTGCCTGCGACAGTCCCTCACCCATCGTGCCGATTGATCCCATTACACTCGTGATCGCTTTTGACATGGTCAGCAGGATATGAAAGAGAAAGAGAAATATCGCAATCATCATCGCATGCATGGGAATCAACAAGACAACAAAACCCATGGATACCGTATTCCGCTTCTCTCTCAGTAGTACCTGTTCAAGCATCGATGATCCGACAATGGCGCCGATTTTATCAGGTGCACCACCCAGTTCACAGGAATCCCTGAAAATGTTCAGATACTTGTAGATAAGGTTACTTCCACTCTCCCCGATGAATTTTTCCCAGCTCTGTTTTTCATCAAGACCGAGATTAAGTTTTGAATATACGCTTTTCACCAGGGGCTCGAGCTGTACCAGGGACTTGCTGTCGATTTCTCCCAGGGCATGACCTATGGTAATCCCTTTCCCTCCCATCACGGCCCCGAGACTCCTCACAAACGATGTGAAATCTTCATCCCGTTTGATGATATTACTGTCATCAAGATAGCCTATAATACCGAGAGGAAGGAGCATCAGGCCGATAATCAGCATTACAAGGCCATAAACGTCCTTTATCATACCGAGCGCGCTGAGTCCGAAAAATATGACGGCAAATACGGCTGCGGCGATAACAATCTTTAATTCGAGCCTGTTAATGATCAACTGTTCTTTCGATCCTTTCGGGAGGCCGTGAACTTTTGCATCGGAAGGTACTGAACGGAACATGGTTACAATGCCAAACGTTGATGTGCTGATGACAATCATGTAGGACATCGACAGCGTTGACTGAATATTATCGGGTGAGAAGATCGCGATCGAGACCATGATAATGATCCCGACCAGGGCCCCGGAAAAAAGCATTGCGATGTATGCATCTCCCCATTTTTTGAGCATTTCGAGGCCCTGCTCATACGTATTACGATATACACTCCGGATTGTTGCGATCTCTCTGTTAAGAAAATCCTCGTCGGGAACACCGGATTCGATAGAATTTGAGTACCGGTTCAGCATGCTGCGGAGAATTTCATTTTTTGTCCTTTCTGCGACTGCAGTCAGGGCTTCGACATAACTATAATTCCAGCGCTTAACAAAAAATTCGACTTTTGCTATATATTTGGCTGGGACATACTCGGTCCTCATGGAAGTATAGGCAAATATTTCCGGTCTGGTTGCCTGAGCTGTCGTGATAGAGGCCATGTATGTCATCATGAATAACATATCTGAAGCCATGTTTTTAGATTCCAAAAGAGCGAGAAGTTTTTCTCTTATGGAAGTCAGCATCCCCTGGAACGGTATCTTGCCGGCTTGTTTTGTTGGCGTACCTCCCGGAAGACTCTTAAACTCCATGATATCCTGCCCGCTCAGTCTCCGACATCGATCGCGAGCAACCCCTGCTTTTTGACTTTCGTTGTCATGTGATAGAGATCATAGAAGCCGGTATATCCAGCCTTATGGAGACGTTCAAGAATTCGGGCCCTTTTTTCTACCTCTTCATACATTCCGGCTTTTTTGTGCTCAGGGATACCGAGCATGGTCGCAACCTTGTTCTCCAAGAGAAAACTGCTGCCTCTCCCGGTAAACTCGTGGGTATCGGTGATCGGGTCCCAGTGAAACATTTCTACGAATGAGAAACCCTGCGTTTCCGGGTTGAAACCGACAAGTTCATTAATGGAAAGGATTCGCCGGACCATCTCTCCTGTCGGGCGGCGGACGGCGCTCTGGATGACGACAAGATTCAGGTTATCGACGTATGTCTTTGGTATGTTGATTGGATCACCGCAGAGACGCTGGATCAATTTTTCCACCGATGCCGCGTGGAATGTTGACAGGACCGGGTGCCCGGTCTGCATGGCCCCGAATGCGACCGATCCTTCGACACCACGGATTTCTCCCACGAGGATCTGATTGGGACGCTGACGAAGAGCGGCTCTGAGGAGGTCGAACATCGTTACATCGCCGCCTTCGCCTTCTCCCTTACCCTTCCCTTTCGAGACTTCCCGAGTCCAGTTCAGGTGAGGGATCTGGAGTTCGGGGGTATCTTCAATGGTCACTATCTTGTTTTCAGGGGGAATAAATGTCGTCATCGCATTGAGCGAGGTCGTTTTTCCGCTTGCCGTTTCCCCGCTCATGAAGAGAGACATGCCGTTCTCTATACATATCCAGAGATACCCGGCAGCCATATAATCAAGGGTTTTGAACTCGATCAGTTTCAGGATGCTGATCGGGTCGTCCATCGCCTTACGGATGGTAAAATTAGACCCCTTCCGGCTGATATCGGTGCTGTATACAATATTAATACGCGAACCATCGGGAAGCGTGGAATCGACGATCGGATTCCTGTATGTTATGGGTCGTTTCGTTCTTTCAGCGAGCTTGATGACATAGTTGTCGAGATCTTTCTCCTTGTCCCAGCCAACTACGGATTTTAAACCTTTAAAAATTTTATGTTCGACAAAAATTGGTCCAATCCCGTCGCAGGTGATATCTTCGATATACCGATCACGGATAAACGGTTTTAAAAGCCCTATATCGATTTTATCCCTGATCATCATATATTCCAGGGCCTGGTACTCCTGGAACGTCATAATGATCCTCCCATCGGGAGTGGTTGGGACATTCTGGAATGCTTTTTTCCTTGAAGAACTGTCCTTGGCAGTCAGGTCCTTGTTAAGAAAATTAGTCAGTTTGTTTTTGAACCCTGTCTGTCCACCGGCCTCTTTCTTCGTACCTGCGATGACTTCCCCGGGTTTTTTAATGTATATGACCTGGCTGATCAGTTTTTTCAGGACCAGGGTCCGCTCCTCGTCTGAAACCGGGTCTTCATCAAGGGCGTCAAGGAGGTCGATCAACTTAATTTCAACTGCAGGAGCAAGATCCTGGACGCTATGGAGGAACGACGGTTCGATCGGGATATAAAAGTTCCTTACGTCGTTCGGGTCGTAAAAAACATGGACGAATACGTCATCGGTCGCAGGATAGATGAGATTTGGTTCTTTTATCGATTTGAGGTCCCTTTTTAATTCGGAAAAAAACAGCGGTATCCCGAACTCGTCGACCGGGAAGATATGGAGATACTCGAGAAGATGAACGCTGTGCTGGACATATTCCTTGGCATTCGCAGGGAGCATCCTGTACAGGGCACATCCTTCGATATTGTTGGCACAGTCGTTATCCTCGGTGTTGGTGGCCTTTTTAAAAGGTAGGGACAGGCTTGTTGCTACCGAGATCTCCCCTGAGCTCATATCAGACCTTTGCCATTGAAACCGGTATGATCTTCATCCCATAACCAGGATGGACTTCGAAACTGACAAGGTTACCGGTTGTCTTACGTGCTCCCCGTACTTTAATGACCTCCATGACCATGACATACTTATCCCCGAGGAGGGTCTTTTTCATCATCAGGTGTGCATCGCAGATAGACCGGATCCTGATCAACGTATCTTCCTGAAAAGCATACGTATGGAGTGTGATGAGGATGGTCTTTCCATGATCGACCAGGGTTTTACAATTTGTCAGGAACGTAAGGACCGTCTCCTGGGTCGTATATTCGGTAAACATCGTAAGCGAATCAATAATTGCCACCTGTGCCTTACTTCCCCGTATATGGTCGATAATACGTTCCAGGATTCCATCCATCTCATTTTTCGACCATTTAAAGCCTACCATATGGAGGGGAAAGAGCTTGATGTATCCCCAGGCAAAATATTCAGACACATCGAGGCTCATCGATTCCATCTGGGAAAGGAAACTTTTTGCTGTCATCTCGGTGGAATAAAGATTGACATTCATGCCCTGTCTCATTGCACCCCATATGATCTGCTCGGTAAGGACACTTTTTCCGGTGTCATTCTCCCCTTCGATCAGGGTAAGTGATCGAAGCGGGAGACCATCCGCAATTTTTTTGTCGATCTCATTATTACCCGTCGAAAGGATCTGCTTATCTTCCCCTCCAAGCAGATCACCGATACCACCCATGTTATATGCCACCACCTTAAAGATTCACGCGATAATGTACAATCGATTTTTCACTATTTAATTCTCTGCTTACTGCGGGTAAATCTGCTACGTTTTTATATATGCAGAAGCGAAGGCACCATTCGCCGTCGTTACCTGTACCCATTCAGGGGAGGGTTCTGAAAATTCAACGGTTATATTCATAGATTCCCCGGGATCCCACTGGTTCGGATGGACGGAATCAGGAAATATCGATACCAGAGTCCATCCTTTGTCTTTGGTTTTAAGGACGGGGGCACTCCCTGCCGGTTTTAGCAGGACATCCAGATGAGGCAGGTCGGTGACGGGTTCCGTTCCCGTGTTCAGGACACTCAGATCAAGCTGACCAGGGGCAGAAATATTTGTATACGTGATCTGGATCGCTGTTCCAAGCATTTTAACGTGGATCGCAGTCATATCCGCCTGTGCATTGGCCACGGTCTGAGCGGTGGTAAGTGTCCCCCCTACGAGCACATAGGCAGCAATAATCAGGAGCAGAATTCCTACTGCAGAGGCGAGGACTGATGAAAATGCCATTTATCCCTACTCCATCGCCATTACCCGGTTGTGAACTGGATATCCCTTTTCACGCCATTCGGCAGCACGATACCAAAATATCCTGTATTCCCGGAATCAGGAATTTTGTTGCTGGTAACAGTGATCTGGAGAGTTTCTCCGGGATCCCAGAAGGTATTGGCACTCTCGAGGATCGTATAATTCTTCACGAGTGAATATCGTTCGAAATCCCCCGGGGAACCAATAAATATATCGGACTGGTCCAGATCAGATGAAGGGATTCTTGAGCTTCCGGTATTTTTCAACCATATGGTCGCCCCGGAGGTCTTATTAGCATACGTATTGATAATTTTGATATCGGTTCTCATCTGGGAATCCGTTGAGTGGGATACCGATCCGAACGTTTCGGTAGTCCTGGAAATAATCGGGAAAACCGAATTAATCAATACACCTGCCGCAATAACAGCGCTGATTAGGAAAAGGGCTGAGACAATGGTTTCACTGGACATGAATCAGATCCTGTCCCGTGACTGGATGTATACCGTATCTGAATCCCGCTCCGCCGATTGCCCCCCGCTGCCGGCGCTGGTCTGTTTTTTATCCTTTGTTCCCCGTTTTTCCATGAGGACTTCGATCATATCCCGGTCAAGAGTAACATCATTCGGGTTTAATATATGGTTCAGTTCATATAACTCCGAAACGTACTCGTCTGCACTGATGTCATGAATTTCGCCTAACGTCGTCGGTATCAGCCGGGCGATATCCTTCACGAGTTTTGCGGAATCATCCGAGATATATCCCATTGCCCTGTAAGATTCAAGCATGAGATCGACGCGGTCGTGACCGTAGTTTCGCACGTTTTTCGTGGTCCATTCAAACAACCGGAATACTTTCTGGAGTCTGACTTTACCCTGGTCCGAAGATTCCTCTCTCGTCTGCTGATTTTTTATACGCATTCCCGAAAGATGAGACTTGATTTCGGAGATGACTGTCTCGTCCTCGTAATTCGGGGATATCTGGACCTGCTGATGTCCTTCGCTCGCGTGTAGAGATGGGTTTTCTGTATCCCCTTGGTTCTGAGTCTTTCCCGGATCGACAGGTGAAACAGGTTCCGGTGAACTTTCCGGTGTCGCGGTCATCACTATTGGTTTTATCTGTTCTGAAGCTGCGTTCAGATCCTGAACGGAGCCTTGTGAACGCTGCATCCCGATATTGAGAGGGTTCTCCATATCGTTCATCCGTTCGCGGATATCGATAAGAAGACGCTTGATAGATGTCTTAAGGAGGTCAACCTCATCCTGCAGTTTCAGCAGTTTTACTTCGGGATCATCGGCAGAGGCTGTTGATATGATGTGATCAACCTGCGCCTGGTTCACTGCCATGGTACGTAGTATTTTTCCC
>DATKKE010000006.1:0-35119 GCA_035543455.1 Methanoregulaceae archaeon | reverse complement strand
TTGACGCATTATTATCGATCGTCCAGATGCCGAAAGGTGTACCGGTCGCCTGTGTCGGCATCGATAACGGGGAAAATGCTGCACTGCTCGCGATCAGGATCCTGGAAACCCGCTAAGAATTAATTGCTTTTTAAAATGCCCGTATCCATCCGGGTCTGGGAACCGGTGCCGCATCCGATATCAAGAACGGTCAGGTCCTTTGACGGGAGGGGAAGATATGAATATGCTTTCCGGGTCGCCCCGGGACATCCGGGTCCCTGTCGGGGAAGGGACTCGAACACATGGTAAAAAAATTCTTCCGGAGTCAAGATATCACGAAGATTGAGAGCGAGGATTAGCGTGCTTTGTGGTTGATGGAGGAAGATACGATACAATACCCTCATCACCCCAAAAATCCAAATTTTTTTCTCATGAACGATGGCGGAGAGAAACGAGTCCTGCTCTTCGTTGCATCGCTGGCATCGTTCCTTGTTCCCTACACCGTGTCCTCGCTTAATGTCGCCCTGCCAGCGATTGCCGGTTCATTCGGGCTGGATGCAGTGACGCTCGGCTGGGTAACCTCCGCGTACCTCCTGACCGCTGCTGTCTGCATCGTACCGTTCGGGAAACTTGCCGATATCTACGGGAAGAAACGCTTCTTCCTGCTGGGAAACCTCCTGTTTGTCATTGGTTCCCTGCTTGCCGCATTATCATGGGCAGGCCCTGTAATTGTCGCAGCCCGCGTTATCCAGGGCCTTGGTGGTGGGATGGTCTTCGGGACGTCGATTGCAATCCTCACCGCAGTCTTTCCTCCCGGGGAGAGGGGCCGGGCCATCGGCATTGTAACGGCAACGGTTTATGCGGGACTCTCACTGGGCCCGTTCATCGGCGGAGTACTGGTCCAGCATGCAGGGTGGCAGAGCATTTTTCTGGTAAACGTCCCCCTGGGAATCGCGGTAATTGTCCTCACACTATACAGGATCCCCGGAGAATGGGCTGAAGATACCAATCGTCAGTTCGACCTGCCGGGGGCAGTTCTGTATGGTACGATGCTGATCGGTATCATGTACGGGCTTACCCTTATTCCATCCCCTGAAGGGATTATCTGGACAGGAGCGGGCCTGATTATTCTTTGCAGTTTTGTGTGGTGGGAAAAGAAGGCAGCGGTCCCGCTCATCGAACCGTCTCTCTTTTCGGGAAACAGAGTTTTCCTCTATTCGAATGCCGCCTCCATGATCAACTACGCAGTGGTATTTGCTGTAGGGTTCCTCATGTCTCTGTATTTACAGTTCATCAGGGGAATCGATCCCCAGACAACCGGGCTTATCCTCGTCGCCCAGCCGGTTGTCCAGGTGCTTGTGTCACCTGTCTCCGGCCACCTTTCTGATTTCATCGAGCCCCGTCTCCTCGCAACCGCCGGAATGGCTCTTACCACCCTGGGCCTCGGTATCCTCGCACTGATATCCCCTGCAACCCCGGTGCTTGTCATAGTTGCAGGTATGGTCATCCTTGGCCTTGGATATGGTCTCTTCTCATCACCTAATACGAACGCAATCATGAGTTCAGTAGACCTCAGGCAGCTTGGAATCGCATCCGCCATGGTCTCAACTTCGAGGGCGATCGGTCAGATGTTCTCGCTCGCAATTGCAATGCTTGTCTTTTCCACAGTGATCGGGACGGTCCGGATCACACCTGCAGTATACCCCGGGCTTCAGCTGAGTATGACGATCATATTCTCGACCTTCGTTGTCCTGGGATTATTCGGGATCCTGGCGTCCTATGCGAGGGGCCCGACTAAGGACCAGCGGAAAGATGCATAAACAGGAGAGAGAACGGAAAATTTGCTCTCTTAACTTCCTGAAATTAATAAATCCCGGTCCCTTCTCAATGTATTTACAATATGTTTGTATTCAGACTCTGCTCCGAGCTGAGGCGCCCCCGGTCTGAATAGTGAGCAATCTGAAAAATTAACTTCCTCCAACATTACCCCTGTAACCTTTTCCAATGCCTATTATGACGGGGGAGGGGCAGGGAGGGGTGAAACCTCCTCCTGTCAGCGTGAGACATAAATAAAAGTAAGGAAATCAACAGATCCGGGAAATTGAAAAAATGAGCTCTTTTGATGGGTTTAAACTTCACATCAGAACACAGAAGGACTGCACAGACACCAATAATTCCCGGAATCGAAAACATACCGGCTACTCTTTCTGTTTTTTGGCCGGTTCGCGATCGAGCAGGTCTTTTACCAGCTTCATCGCACACAGGTCACCGCACATCGAGCAGGTCTCGAGTGTTCCGTCCCTTTCATGGATTTTTCTCGCCACATCTCCAAAGAGGGCAATTTTGAACTGTTCATCCCAGTCGAGTCTCCTGCGGGCGTCCGCCATCCGGTTTTCCCTTTGCAGGAGCGAGTCGTCGTTCCTCCTGGCCATGTCACCGATGTGAGCGGCGAGTTTTGCTACGCGGGTGCCTTCCGTTATGTCATGCACGTCAGGCAATGCCAGGTGTTCGGCCGGCGTAACCATGCACAGGAAATCTGCACCGTTCATGCAGGCGATCGCTCCTCCGATTGCCGCAGTAACATGGTCGTAACCGGCACCGATATCGGTAACGAGCGGACCAAGAAGGTACAGGGGGGCATAACGGGTCAGTTCCTTGATCATCTTAATATTATATCCGATCTGTTCCATCGGGATATGTCCGGGGCCTTCGATCATCCGCTGGACTCCACGGTCGAGAGCCCGGTCAGCCAGACCTCCGAGGGTCAGGTATTCTACGGTTTTTGCCTTTCGCACCGAGTCCTGCAGGCACCCGGGCCTCATGCCGTCCCCGAGACTGATCACAACCTCGTATTCTGAAAGGATCTCGAGCAGGTAATCATATTCGGCATAGAGGGGATTTTCTTCGTCCCTTTCAACCATCATCGCGATGTGGAACGCCCCGCCGCGACTGACAACTCCCATTAAACGCGGATCATCGCGGAGAGCCGCGAGGGCTTCCCGGTTAACCCCGCAGTGGAGGGTAAGGAAATCCACCCCATCCCTGCAATGTTCGCGGATGACGTTGAACAGCAGGTCGGCATCCACATCTGCCGCATTTCCCGCCCTCCTGACTGCTTCGTACACAGGGACTGTCCCGACAGGAACGTCAAACGAGAGGATCTGTTTCCTGATGCGGGGAAGGTCCCCGCCCGTCGAAAGGTCCATCAGGGTATCGGCCCCGTTCGCGATCGCAGCCTCTGCCTTTTCCCGTTCAAGGCGCTCATCGCAGCGTTCACCCGAGGTCCCGATATTGACATTGACCTTCACGCTGCACCTCTCGCCAACGGCGCATCCCCGGTGCATTCTCACCGGGTTCGAGGGGATCACGACGCGCCCGCAGGCTATGAGTTTCGCGAGGTCCCCGGGTTCCATCCCCTCAGCCCGTGCGGTATCCTCCACTGCTGGAGGTATCCCATGGAGGCATTCCTGAACGAGGGTAAGCATAAGAAACATTTGTCCCGGGCCCTTATTATTGTGCATGCCAGTCCAGTGGATTCCCGGGGATCCCGTGTTTGCGAATTCTTACCTCACCGGTGAAGTCCTCGTTGATGCCGGAGTGATGCCGATGGCAGTCTCCCGCTATAAGGACAGGATCAGGAAGATAGTCCTGACCCACTGCCATTACGACCATACCGCCTATGTGAAGGAAATCGCCCATATGTGCAGGGCCGAGGTCTTCATTCACAAACTCGACGCGACCGGGCTCGTCGATGATAATCAAAGTCTGTCCATGCATTTTGCGTCCCATCCACCGGGGATTGTCCCGGATAATACGTTGAAGGACGGAGATACGATCGATGACCTTCTTATTATCCACACCCCGGGTCACACACCCGGCAGCATATGCATATTCAACGAAGCAACAGGTGACCTGATATCAGGCGATACCGTCTTTACCGACGGGGGGTTCGGCAGGTTTGATTTTCCGGGAGGGGACCGGAATGCACTTGCGCGATCAATCGACAGGCTCAGTGCACTCGGCATCAACGGACTATATCCCGGCCACGGGGAACCCACCGTGCAGGACGGGGCACGACATGTCCTTGCTGCCAGGGAACTCCTCAGCATTACCTTCGAGTAACCAGGGTCCCATGGACAAAGGGGTCTATTGTCTGGTCCTGGCAAACGAATCCTGCAGGATACCGGTAGGGGCCCTCGGAACCATCGGTTTCTCACGGGGCTGGCATGTGTATACCGGATCGGCGCTGGGTCCCGGTGGATTGCTCAGGGTATCCCGTCATTTCAGGCTCTCTTCCACATGGATCGGGAAGAAACGCTGGCATATCGATTATCTTTTAACGGATCCGGGTTTTTCCCTCCGCTATGCAGTGTGTGCCCGTACAACAGGCCCGCTCGAATGCGTCCTTGCAGAAGCCGTCGGGGGTAAGCCTGTACCCCATTTCGGATGCAGCGATTGCCATTGCCGGTCCCACCTTTTTTATTTCGATACCGACCCCCTCGAAAGGGTTATTGATTGCTTTGATTCTGTCGGTCTCGCCCCGGGCATCGCAACAATCAATACGGTTGAGCGATAGTCTTGAATTAAGAAGAGGGGATGAAGATGCAGGTACTGGGAATTTCGGGAAGTATGAGAAAAGACGGCAATACGAGCATCCTGGTGAATGTAATCCTCGACCAGTGTAAATTAGGCGGATTGACCACTGAATTTGTATCCCTGGCAGAAAGGAGGATCGATCCGTGTATCGGGTGCGAGAAGTGTAAGAAGGAGCATGAATGTGCCATTTCCGGCGACGACTGGGAAGAAATCGCCCAGAAAATCCTTGAATGTGAAGTCCTTGTCATAGGGTCCCCGACATACTACTACGACGTATGCGGACACCTCAAGAATTTCATCGACAGGACCTATTCATACTACCACGACCGGAGGCTCGCGGGAAGAAAAGCAGTGGCGGTTGCCGTCGAAGCAGATACAGGGGGTTCCCGGGCCATCCAGACCATTGAAGGTTTCCTTTCGGCACATGAATTTTCCTATATCGGGCATGTGAAGGGGAAGGGCTATCTTCCCGGGGATGTGATGAAAGACCAAGATGCAATCAGCCATGCGAAGAAGATCGGGGACAAAATTAACCGTCTTTTCCATGCCCAGTACTGAGCCCCCACGCAACCTGCCCCTTTTTATCTGTTCGTGTAAAAGGTTCTGTATTGACCTCTCAGACGGACGATAATGACTCTTACGCGGGAAGAACCGCATACCCCCTGACGGACCCTTACAGCCTGTGCAGGAATCCCGAAAGGATTGTATCTCTCAGCGATGGAGTTTTTGCATTTGCAATCACCCTGCTTGCGCTCTCCCTTGTAGTGCCGGAATTGACAAAGGGGGCGCTCGAGAGCGAATTTGTAAACGACCTTATCGCGATGGGTCCTGTCTTCCTGAGTTATTTTATCAGTTTTTTTGTGATCGCCTCGTGGTGGCGAAGTCACCATCGTATTTTTTCCTATATCGAGCGGTGTGACGGAATGATGATCAGCCTTAATTTCTATTTTCTCCTGTGTATTACCATAATTCCATTTCTTACCAGCCTCATCACCCTGTATGGACATTATCCGATGGCAACGATCCTCTATGCATCTGTTCAGGCGGTTACCGGGACAATTCTCCTGATACTCTGGTTTTACGTTTCAAGGAACCACCGCATGATCGACGTCCACCTGAGCCGGAAGATGATCAGGTTCAGTTTCAACCGGCTTGTGCTGGTCATCGCAATATTTCTTGCCTCGATCCCGATTGCCCTGATTAGCACAACGGTAGCCCAGGTGTCATGGATTGCCATCGCACCGATGGCCGGGTTATTGCGGCGGGCATACCGTGATGTCGAGGTATTTGTCGAGGATGGGATGCATGAACCAGGGAAAAAATAGATCGGGATGTCTCAGGACCCAAAAAAAAAATATGCCGATTACTGAATTTATGGGGATCTGATAATCAGATCGAGACAAAGCCCGTCTGTCCTGGCAATGTCCGGGAACCATATCTGGAACATTTTTCACATTGTCATCCCGGACATTCTATCCGCTATCTGATCCATCACCTTAGCTTCCGGGATTGCAGCCGGAAAATTTCACAATAACCTGGAGAAGAGGCAGGGAAACGGGATCACCCATATGGGGATATCAATTCTGTCCCGTTTATTTTCTCATCTGATACGGTACTTTTCTTCCAGGGAGTCAATCTCCGGTATAATCGGATTCCTCCCGGTCCCCGATCAGACAAGGTCATACAACGTAGTACGCTGCATTAATTCGCGGCCAAGGTCGTCTGCCATTATCTTCATATCTGCCGGATCGAGATAATCGGTATTGGTTGCCCCTGCACCCTTCGAAATACTCTCCTCGAACATGGTACCGCCAAGGTCGTCTGCCCCTGCAAGGAGTCCCAATTGCGCCATTTTTTTCCCGGTCTTGACCCACGAGACCTGGATATGGGGAATATTATCGAGAAAGAGCCGCGCAATTGCAACGATGAGCATATCCTCCCTGCCCGTCGCCCCGGGCCGGGAACGGCCACTCCTGAACAGGTTCGTATTCATATGGATGAACGACAGGGGAACGAACTCCGAAAAACCACCGGTATCGTCCTGGATATCCCGGAGAATTGAGAAATGACGGATCCGATCTGCCACCGATTCGCAATGCCCGTACATAATTGTCGCCGTAGTAGGGATTCCCTGATTGTGTGCTTCCCGAATGATTCGTTCCCATTCTCCCGTGCGAATCTTCTGGGGGCAGATGATGTCCCTCACATCGTCGACAAGGATCTCGGCGGCCGTACCGCATAAGGACCCCAGGCCCGCCTCCTTCATTGCCCCGAGCATGTCATCCGTTGAAATCCTGCTTCGCCTTGCGCCATAGGCCACTTCCATAGGGTTGCTGGCATGTATATGAATGCCCGGGGCTTCATCATGAAGTGTCTGGATGATCCCGATGTATGACGAGGCATCAAAGTCCGGGTGAAGCCCGCTTACCGTGCAGATCTCTGTTACTTCCCGTTCGCGGGCGAGAGTTGCTTTTTCCCTGATCGTTTCTGTCCCGAACAGGTAGGTCCCTTCATCTCCTGGTTTTTTTGAGAATCCGCAGAAACCGCATGCATTGACACAGATATTCGTTACATTGATATTCTGGTTCCTGACATAGGTGATCCGGTTCCCCACCGCCCGTTCCCGCATTTCGTCGGCGGCGGAAGCAATGTTCCATACCCTGCGGTCCCGTACCGACATGAGAAGTTCTGCTTCGGCAGCCGTCATCCGGTGGCCCCCTAGGACGTCATCGAGTAATTGCCGGATTTGATCGTTCATGTGATTTTCCCCCTGATTCCTGGTATTGTTCTCCGGCCGGCGGGGTTTTGGAATGTATCCGGGTGCAACGACAATTTTGAAAGGTTTCCGTCACCCGGTCCTGAACCATTATCGGCCGGACCAGCACATAGTACCACGATACAGTCATGGCTGAAGAAATTGTTCACCTTAAAAATTCGGACGGAACAGGATTTGTTATCCCGCTCGGGACGGTAAACCTTGTCGGTGTGGTTGCAAAACGAGGCATGGTCGGATGTGGTGCCTTTGACGTGACGGCCCTGAATAATTTCAATTACCCGGCTGCAAAAGTCCGCCCTCTTGCCGGCCCTTCTATCGTCACTGTAAATGATCTTCTCGAAGGGATAGTCAAGGAATCCAATCCTGCTGCCCAGGCACTCGGGATCGCTACCGGGATGAGGGGAAAGACCGCACTCGATCTCCTCTCCTGAGAGAGATGCCGGCACTAAAGGTTTGTTCATCCGAATACCTCCCGTTATTTTTTATTTCCCGCCTTTTTTCTGCCTTTTTTTCTGGCATTTTCCTGTTTTTCCTTCCGGCTGAGATACCATTCATGAAGGACGATAACGAGGATGATGATCACGGCAACCGGGATGATGTTAAGCGGCAGGTACCCGAGCAGCGGGATAGTAAAAAGGGCTTTACCAACGACCCACTGGGGTTTTACCGGTTCAATCGGCCCCAGGTTCGCATAATGGGCCAGTCCCGATCCCTCATCGCTTACCTGGTTGTTGTCTCCCTTGGTAATATACCCGCCATGTGTCGAGTTCCTGCTTATATTGATAATATATCCGATATCAGGGTTCGGCGACGGGATGATGGCACCCGTTGATGTATAATTATCTCTGGTAATCGGCAGATAAGAGGTCGGGGTATGATTGCCGCCGGCCGGATTCACATAGACCTCTACAGGACCTGCATCCTGCCATGTCAGCGCCCGGTGAATAATAGGATGTACGCCACCGAGGAATGGGATGAGGGATTGTGTCCCGCCATTGGGGTTATAAATAATCACGTCCCCGTAATCACCGAATTTCATATATCCTGTCTGTTTTCCTTCGGTCCAGGTCTGGAGCGGACCGAAACGATCGGCCTGGATCACAAAGACAAGGTCTCCGACATTCATATGGGGGACCATGCTGGTCGATTCTATCGTGACCACCGCCGGCCAGGTCCCGCTCAACAAAAACAGGGCCAGGGCAATTCCACCGACGACGATAACGACCCAGAGGATCTCCCTGAGGATCGCTATTATTTTATTGTCGCTTTCCCTGAACTGCGTAATCAGGGATGGGGGAGCTTTTTCATTTTCCTTTTCCTTCATGGTGCGGTAACCGTTATAATTGGTTTTTAGTTGTTGAATAGCCTTATGGATGTGCGGCGTATTGAGTGATTATTCAGCTCAAAATCCCTGCGTGTGAAAGGATCTAAAACCTGATATGACCGGCGGCAGATACTTAGAGATTGAATGCTCGAGCCCGAGACCATCGTACAACGATTTCTTGATACCAAACTCCAGGTCCATCCCGATGTAGTGCGGTTCCTGGCCGAGAAGGGCAACCAGGAGCTTCTTGAGCGGGTCGTTTCGGCCGTCCCCGGTAATACGGTTGTTGTTTCCGCAAAACATGTGCCCGGCATGGGCCTTACCCGCGACGGGGCCCGGTTCCTCGCCGACCCTGAAGTGGAAGTCCTGAAGGGCATGGAGGGCTTTTCAGGCGGTGTCCGCGGGGTGGAAGATTATCTCCATTATTTTAAGGACCGGTACGATCACCTTGGGGGAATGATCCGGAGCAGGTGCAGCGCCATGCCGATCGAAGCCCTCACAAAGTCCCGCTTCAGGCAGGAACAATGCACGGTGATCGGTCTTGTTTACGAAGTAAAGACAACGGCAAACGGACATCGCCGTGTCGATATAGAAGACGCCACGGGAAGCTTCCCCGTCCTTTTCAATAAGGACAGGCCGGGATTTTCCGAGGCAGAGACCCTGCTGCCTGATGAAGTGATCGGGGTCCGGGGAACACTGTCAGGTGACGGAAAACTACTCTTTGCCGATCAGCTCCTGCGTCCTGACATTCCCCACAGCCATGCCCCGTTCATGAGCGATACTCCGGGTAAAGCGGTCCTGATATCAGATGTTCATGTAGGCAGCGATACATTCCTGGGGGATGCATGGGAGCGTTTTTCTGAATGGATCAGCACCGAAAATCCGTCGTATCTGCTCATTGCCGGCGACCTTGTCGATGGGATCGGGGTGTATCCCGGCCAGGAAGCTGAGCTGACGATTAAAAACATCTACAGACAATACGAGGTTTTTGGAGATCTCCTCTCTACCCTCCCTTCACGCCTTAAAATTATCCTCTCCCCGGGCAACCACGACGTGGTACGCGGGGCCGAACCCCAGCCCGCCATCCCGAGAAAGTTCACGGAGAACTTTCCCAAAAACTGCACATTTGTTGAGAACCCGGCGCTCGTGAGCCTCCAGGGAGTCCGGGTGCTGATGTACCATGGCAGATCGATTGACGACCAGATCAGCCTCACACCGGGTGCATCCTATGAAAACCCTGCGCCGATGATGGAATGGATGCTGAAACGGAGGCATCTTGCACCGACCTACGGGAAAAAGACACCGATCGCCGCCGACCGCCAGGACCACCTCCTTATAGACCCTGTCCCCGAAGTACTGCTTACCGGCCATGTCCACGTCATGGGAATGATCCAGTACCATGGTACCCTTGGAATAAATGCAGGAACCTGGCAGTCTCAGACTGCGTTCCAGAAACAGATGAACATCAACCCGACACCGGGCATCGCGATCCTCCTTGACCTGCAGACCCTGAAACCAGATATCTACAATTTTTGTTCTGAAGGCGGATTGACAGCGGTTTAACGGCTTTCGGAGATCCGAAATCAAAAAAAAGCAGTTCTGACCGGTTTTACCAAATCCGAAAAATAAAATAAATATTCAGATGTAGAGGCCCGCGAGGACCAGGGTGATCGTTGCGAGGAGCTTGATCAGGATATGGAGTGAAGGTCCTGCAGTGTCCTTGAACGGATCGCCTACGGTATCACCGACTACCGCTGCCTTATGTGCTTCGCTTCCCTTTCCACCGAGTGCTCCATGCTCGATATATTTCTTGGCATTGTCCCATGCACCCCCGCTGTTGTTCAGGACGAGGGCCATCAGGACACCGGCAATGGTTGCAACCATCAGGAATGCTGCCATTGCTTCGTATTTGAGCGTAACCCCGACAAACACCGGGAAGGCAACCGCGATAATACCGGGCAGGACCATATTTTTCAGGGCGCCCTTTGTGGTGATATCGACACACCGTGCATAATCAGGTTTAACCGTTCCTTCAAGAATCCCTTTGTTTTTAAATTGTTCCCTGACATCCCGGATGATGTACTGGGCGGTTTCTCCCACTGCCCTGATTGCCAGGGAGGCGAAGAGGAATACGAGCATTGCACCGAGGAGCGCACCGACAAACACCGGAACCAGGGCGAGGTTGACACTCGAGAATGTTTTCCCTATAAGTACCGAGATTGTTTCCATGAATGCACTGAACAACAGGAATGCTGCAAGTGCCGCTGATCCCACGGCGTATCCTTTGGTAAGTGCTTTTGTGGTATTACCGGCTGCATCGAGCCGCGAGATCCTCTTCTGGGTCTCTTCTGACTCTCCGCTCATCTCGACAATACCTCCGGCATTGTCGACAATCGGGCCGAACGTATCCATAGCAAGGATATAAGCAACGGAGGCAAGCATGCCCACGGTAGCGATTGCCGTCCCATAGAGTCCGCCATTTGTGACACCTGACATCAGGCCGAGGTAATACGAGAGGAGCAGTGCGACTCCGATTGCGATCGCCGGGATGGCTGTGGTTTCAAGGCCGACGGAGAATCCCGAGATGATGTTGGTCGCAGGACCTGTCTTCGATGCTTCTGCAATCGTCTGTACCGGGCGGTATTTTGAATCCGTGTAATAAAGCGTCACATAAAGGAAAACGATGGACAGTCCGATACCGACAAGCCCGCAATAGAAGAACCAGATATTGTTGAATAACCAGGTGGTGGCGATGTATACGAAGATAATCGAGAGGATCGCCGTAACGAAATAACCCCGGTACAATGCCTTCATCGGGTCTTCCCCATCCGCAAGTTTTTCAGTGACGCAAAATATACCGACAATTGTGGCAATCAGGCCGAACGCACCCATCACGAGGGGGAATAAGACACCGTTCATTCCGAAAACCGGGAAAAGGGCTACCCCGAGGATCATGGCACCGATATTTTCAGCTGCTGTCGACTCGAACAGGTCTGCACCACGTCCTGCGCAGTCACCTACGTTATCACCGACGAGATCCGCGATGACCGCCGGGTTCCGCGGGTCGTCTTCCGGAATCCCAGCTTCAACCTTGCCGACGAGGTCTGCACCGACGTCTGCAGCCTTTGTATAAATCCCCCCGCCGAGCTGGGCGAAAAGGGCAATGAACGAGGCTCCGAAAGCGAACCCGACAATCAGGTACGGGGTTCTGATCGGGTCGGCACCGAACAGGAAGAAGATCAGGGAAACCCCGAGGAGCGACAGCGAAACAATGGTAAGGCCCGATACCGCACCGCCACGAAGTGCAAGTATCACCGCTTTGCCTGCGCTCTTTGTCGCAGCTGCCGCCGACCTGAGATTTGCACGGACTGAAATCCACATACCGATAATCCCCGAAAGGGATGACAGGAATGCACCGAACAGGAATGCAAGGGCCGTATGCCAGGCGAGATCCAGGTTGCCTGAAATCGTGTAGGCAGCGAACAACAATATCGCCACAACTATTGCGAGTATCGCAATGGTCGAATACTGCCTCCTGAGGAAGGCCTCGGCCCCCTCCCGGATTGCAGCTGCCACGTCGGCCATTTTTACACTTCCGGTCTCTGCCATCAGCACCTGCCGGGCGAACAGTCCTGCAATGGCAAGCGCAAACAGGCAGATTACGGAAATTAAGATCAATAAATTCAACTGGAACAAATGTGGTCACCTCTCATTACCATGATAATGAGTCTGACCATTAATTTTATCTAACATGGTAAAAATGATTCCCCGGAATCCGGACATCGGTACCACACGATGCCAGGCATATCGTGTCGCCCGCGACTGGATTTCATTATTCCTGCCGATGGTCGCGGGCAGAGAGCTATCATTCGGACCCTGAAGGTCCCGGGAGAGCCGATGACAGCCCCCAGTTGAATTATATCTGCCATATTCAGGGCGGGAAAGAGAAGATCCCGGCGTAAGGAGGATATTTTAAAGGATTTTCCCTGCCACACCGGGCGAGGGGCATCAGGTCTGGATACTCCTTGTCAAAATCTTTTATTTTCCTCGCCCCGGGGCCACAATAACATTAAGATTGGTCATTTCCTATGATTTATATGTCCAGATACCGATCAGGAACATAGCCATAATGAAAGCAAGGGTTACCATTGACGAATTAATCAGCGATACTCTCAGTGCCCGCGGTATCGAACTCAATATAGGGCGGATTTTTGGAAAATGGGAGGAAGAACCCGGACCCACCCGGATGCCTGGTATCGAAGCGCTCAGGGGATGGGACCACAGGCTCCTGAAAAAATATCCTCCCTTCTATCTTCCCTTCTGCGACCTCTGTTGTCTCTGCACGATGGGAAAGTGTGATCTTTCGAAAGGAAAAAGGGGTGCATGCGGCATCGATATGGCAGCGCAACAATCACGGATTGTCCTTCTTTCCGCAACAATCGGATGCGCGACCCATACCGGACACGCACGTCACCTCCTCGAACACCTGATCCGGCGCTCAGGCCGGGACTTCCGGATAGACAGCGGGGAGTTCGTTACCATGGAAGCTCCCCATATAAGGCTCGTTACCGGTATCAAGCCGCTCACACTCGGGGACCTTGAAGATGTCGTAGATTACTGCGAGAAGGAGATAACTGCCCTCCTTTCATCATGTCATACCGGACAGGAAGGAAATAATATCGATTTTGAGTCAAAAGTGTTACACGCAGGCATGATTGACCATGTTGCCATGGAAGCGTGTGACATTGCCCAGATCTCTGCATACGGATTCCCGAAGGCCGACCCTGATGCAGGTCTTATTGATATCGGTATCGGCTGCATCGATTCCAAAAAACCGACAATACTCGTAATCGGTCATAATGTAGCGCCATCCGTTGAAATTACCAATTTTATGGAGGACCAGGGGCTCAATGATGCCATAGAACTGTGCGGGATCTGTTGTACGGCGCTCGATATTACCCGGTATAACGAGAAGGCAAAAATCATCGGGCCGCTCTCTCACCAGACTCGGTTCATCCGGTACGGGAGCGCCGACGTTATCGTGATCGATGAACAGTGTGTCCGGACCGATGTGCTCGAAGAGGCCGGGAAAGTCCATGCACCGGTCATCGCAACGCATGCAAAAAACCTCCAGGGGCTTCCTGACCGGACCGCTGACCCCGCAGATGATATCGTGGAAGACCTGATTCTGGGATCAATACCCGGGGCTGCAATCCTCGATCCCGTCAAGGCCGGGCAGGTCGCCGTGCGGGTGTCGATGGCGATGTTCCCGAAGCGGGGAAAATTCCGGTCCATACCTGACGAGGCAACCCTTGCAATAGCGGCAAAAAACTGTTCAGCCTGTGATTCCTGCAGGAGGGTGTGCCCGAATGACCTCCCCCTGCCGGAGGCAATAGTTGCCGCGGGGAAAGGAAACCTCCGACTCCTTGGCGAACTGTATGAATCCTGCATCGGTTGTGCACGGTGCGAAGCGGAGGGCGTCTGCCCTAGAGGGATTATGCCCCATACGATGATAGTCGGGGCATCCCGGGTGAGGATGGAGGCGGAACGGTTCAAAATAAGGGCCGGCCGGGGGCCGATCCAGGATACGGAAATCCGGGCAGTCGGCGGGCCGATTGTAATGGGAGAGGTCCCGGGTGTCATTGGGATAGTCGGTTGCTCGAATTACCCGGGCTCATACAAGGATATCGGGGTTATCGCGGAAGAATTTTTAAAACGGCGGTATATTGTCACGACATCAGGGTGTGCATCGATGAACCTCGCCATGTATACAAACGAAGAGGGGCAGGGGCTGTATGAAACATACCCGGGTACTTTTGACGCGGGGGGACTCGTCAATTGCGGATCATGTGTCTCCAATTCACATATATCCGGAGCTACAATCAAGATAGCGAGTATTTTTGCCCGGAGAAAAATCAATTCGAATTATGAGGAGATTGCGGATTACGTCCACAACAGGGTCGGGGCCGTCGGGATTGCATGGGGAGCGATGTCCCAGAAAGCCTCAGCTATTGCAGCCGGTTTCTGGAGGCTTGGGATCCCTGTTATCGTAGGGCCGCACGGGGCAAAATACCGGAGAATGCTTCTCGGCCGGAGAGACCAGAGGGAGCCGTGGAATGTCCTTGACGCACGGACCGGGGAGAGCGTATATGCCGCACCCGCCCCCGAACACCTCTTCGTCGTAGCAGAGACCAGGGAGGAGGCGATCGTGCTGGTTCCGAAGCTCTGCATGAGGCCGAGCGATACGACGAAAGGCCGGTCGATCAAGCTGAACCACTATATCGACCTCCATCGTAAATTCTTCGGAACGATGCCGGATGATATCGATCTCTTCGTCCGGACTGCGGCAGATATCCCGGTCGCGATGAAGGATGACGTGCTCATTGCACTTCGGGAGTCAGGGTGGGAAGAAGGGGACGGCAGGATACCTGATCCGACGCTGCTCCCCCGGCTGATCCGGCGGGGAGGTAAAACAGATTGACGGATGATTCCCCGTGGATGCGTTATGAAGTCCCGGGAAGCGCATGCGCCACGGTAATCACGAAACCGGCGATAGTTGCCGGCCTGCTGAAACGGGCAAAAAATCCCCTGATTGTTGTTGCCCATACCATGGATCTACCGGATATGGGATCAAGAAATCCCACCGATCTCATCATCGATATCGCGAATTCTACCGGTACGCCTGTCATCATAACGCCTTCGGCGGTGCCATCGTTCAGGAAACGGGGGTTTTCGCCGGCAAAAGTTCTTTCCCTGGTGGAAACCGGTGCAAGGCTCAATGATCCCGGATGGAGCATATCAGGTCGATCCGATTCCCACGATCTTGTGTTGTTTGTCGGAATTTCCTACTCAACCGGATGGCTGCTGCAGTCGGGGCTGAAATCATTTGCCCCCGACGGTATGCGGTTTATCTCCATCGACCGTCATTACCAGCCTCATTGCAACCTCTCATTTCCAAACCTTTCTCTCGATACATGGATAGAACATCTCGAAGAAATCGCCCGGGAGGTTCGCAGGGAATGAATGCCAAGGAAGGGATGTTCTCTGATATTCCTGTTAATATCGGCGTCGTCTATGAAGGGGAAAGGATCCGTAAGCAGACGATGCATGTCGAACTTGGGGGGCCGCAGGTAAAGGAAAAATTTGAGATCCTCAGAGTAAAAGATCCTGAGGAAATAAATGACGGTGAAGTCCGTATTCTCGGACCGGATCTCCCTGATATGGCCGTCGGAAGTTCGATTCCTTTCGGCATATGCGTCATGGCTGCCGGTGCAAAGCTCGAACCCGACATGGAAAGCGTGATGGAACGCCGTATCCACGATTTCTGCAATTGGATTGAGGGATTCATGCACCTGAACCAGAGGGATACCATATGGATACGGGCTGATAAACGGGCCGTGGCAAAGGGTCTTACCCTGGCACATATCGGGACTGTCATGGTCAGGTTATTCCGGAGTGCTCTCCCTATCATAGAAAAGGTTAGTGTTACCTTCATCACGGACCCCGCCCTCGTCCACGAGCGGTACAAAAAAGTTCTCGCTATCTACGAGGAGCGGGATGCCCGGACGCGGGGCATGACCGATGATGATGTCGATGTTTTTTACGGGTGCTCTCTCTGCCAGTCCTTTGCTCCCAGCCATGTATGCGTAATCACTCCCGAACGGTATGCCAACTGTGGTGCGATCAGCTGGCTGGACGGCCGTGCCGCCGCCCGTGTCGACCCGAAGGGACCGATTTACGAGATCCCGAAAGGCGAATGCATCGATCACGAAGCCGGAGAATATGCCGGGGTGAACGAGGTGGTAAAGGAAAAATCGCTTTCCGACGTGACGCGTGTCCAGCTCTACACCGCCTTCGGATACCCTCACACCTCCTGTGGTTGTTTCGAGTGCACAACCTTTTATGTGCCGGAATGTGATGGTCTCGGTATTGTCAACCGCGATTTCAGGGGTACCACGCCGACCGGCCTTACATTCGGTTCCATTGCAGATTCTACGGGTGGAGGCAGACAGGTGGATGGTTTCCACGGTTTGTCGTTCGAATATATGCGGTCCCCGAAATTCCTCCGTGCAAGCGGCGGTTGGGAACGAATCATATGGATGCCATCCGGAGTGCGTGAAAAGCTCAGGGAGTACATCCCCTTCGGACTGTATGATAAGATTGCAACCGAACACGATGCAGGCACGGTTGAAGAATTAAAATCCTTTATCCATTCGCATCATCACCCGATCCTGTCAAGGACTGCATTGATAGAGAAGGAAGAGGAAAAGTCCGGGGGTATTTCGACTGGTGATACCGATAGCAGCCTGCGCGCCGCGATCAACAGTACCGGGAGAAATACGGGTGTAACCATTACATTCCGCGATGTCAGAATTTCAGCTGATCGGATATTTGTACGGAAAGGAGGGAACCCGGGTGGCAGATGAGGAGACTCAACTGATCCAGAGCCTCATCAGGCTCCTTGCCGGCGACGGGGAACTTGAACTTGAGGGAGTGACGTTTTCGGCAAAAGAACTAACCCTTTCCCTCTCGGACCTTGCCGGTGTTCCGGGCCTTGCCGAACATATCATTCCGGAACCGGCACAGAAGGGATTGATCGATGTCGGGTACCATATCCCTGCAAGAATATATCCGGGGCGGATCGGGGAAGTGATCCTCGGTTCGACGAGGGGCGACGGCGGGAGCCGGGTCCGTTCGGTAACCATAGGAGGGGCGACATCCCCGCCCTTCCACCTCTTCGAGGGGGCCGGGCCTCACGTCCCGGTAGTCGCCGGGAGTGTCTTCGATATTGTTCCACCCCTCCCTGGACCGGTAAGATCCTCATTTGGCGATGCACTCGAAGACCCCTGTGCCTGGGCAAAGGCCTGGGTCGACCGCTATGGCGCCGACCTGATCGACCTCGACCTGATCGGCACCGACCCATACCTCAAGGATACGCCGGTAAAGAGAGCGGTGGGCCTTGTAGAGGACCTTCTCCAGGCGGTCGATGTCCCACTCATTATTGGCGGCTCCGGGAATCCCGAAAAAGATGTTAAACTTCTCCCGAAAGTTGCCGAGGTCTGCGCCGGTGAACGGATCCTCCTTTCTTCGGCGACTACCGGGATGTGGGAACCGGTCGCAAAAGCGGCACAGGAGTATAACCACGTCGTCCTTGCCTGGAGCCCGATCGATATCAACCAGGCCAAGGAGCTGAACCGGAAACTCATGGGATATCTCCCGCCGGACCAGATCGTGATGGATCCGACTTCTGCGGCACTTGGCTACGGGCTCGAATATTCCTTCTCGGTGATGGAGCGTATCCGCCTGGCAGGGTTGATGGGGGATAAAGAGCTGCAATGCCCGCAGGCTTCGGGAACAGCAAATTCCTGGGGTGCACGGGAGGCATGGAAACGGGACGATTCCCTCGGGCCCCGTGAATTCCGCGGCCCGCTCTGGGAAACGACAGGGGCACTCGCATTCCTTCTCGCCGGTGTCGACCTGTTTATCATGGTCCACCCCGGGGCTGCGAGGACCATCGAAGATATCGTCGGATGGCTGGCAGACGGAAGGAACCCCCCGACATTCCCGGACTTCATCGGCGTAGGACGGTAGGTGCAGGCATGACAAAGAAAAAACTGGGACCGATGAACCTATACCCCCTCCTCCCGAGAACGAATTGCGGGGAATGCGTCCCGAAAACATGTATGGGGTTCGCGGTCCAGTTGTGCGAAAGGAACCTGACTCTTGCCCAGTGTCCCCCTCTCCTCGATCCTAAATACCAGACCAACCTGGCAAAACTGGAAGAAATAATGGCCCCGCCCGTCAAAGAGATCACCATCGGCAGCGGGGACCATGCAATCCGGGTAGGAGGCCAGCTGGTGATGAGACGGCATGAGCTTCGCTATTTCAACCAGACTGCGATCTTCACAACGGTTGACGATATAATGCCCGGAGAGGAGGTATTATCCCGGGTCAGCGGTACGGCCTCATTCTCCTATCCCTATATCGGTAATACGTTAACCCTTGATGGTATCGCAATCCGGTCACGGGATGGAGACCCTGAGAGGTTTCGGGATACGGTCAACAGAGTAGCCGGGGCAACGGGGATGCCCCTGGTACTCTGGGCTGCGGACCCTGCCGTTCTCGAAGCCGGGCTCGAAGGGGTCCTTGAAAGAAATCCCCTGCTCTATGCGGCAGACGAGTCGAACTGGGAGGGGATGACCGCATTGGCACGTCGTTCGGGATGCCCCCTTGCCGTATCGGCCGACAGCGACGTAAGGAAGGTACGGTCGCTTGTCTCGGCCATAACCGGGCAGGGAGTAAAGGATATCCTGATCGATGCCGGCAGCGGGTTTGGCGAGGACCTGCCCAGATCGGTGGACAATCTCTCAATGATCAGGACTTCAGCCATAACCGAGGGAGATACCCTTCTGGGGTATCCTCTGATCGGGACACCGGTAACATTGTGGGACAGGAGAAATTCAGAACCTGATGACGTGATCAGGTGGATGGAATCCTGCCTCGCGTCGATGATGACGATCAGGTACGTGGATCTTATCATGATCAGGGACCCGACGATCTGGTCGGTCCTCCCCCTGGTCGTGCTCAGGAACAACATCTATAACGATCCAAGAAAGCCGGTCATTGTCGAACCCGGCCTCCGGATATTCGGCAATCCCGACCCCGCCGATGCTCCGGTACTAATCACCTCAAACTTCGCCCTGACCTACTACACCGTGCTCTCGGATATTGAAAAACTGGACTGTTTCCTGCTCGTTGCCGATACCGAGGGACTTTCGGTCGACTCGGCCGTTGCAGGAAGAAAACTGAATGCAGAAAAAGTGGCCGATATCATGCGTTCCAGCGGGATAGCCGACAAAGTCACCCACCGCACTCTTATTATCCCCGGACTTGCAGCCCGGCTGAAAGGAGATATTGAAGATGCGACGAAATGGGACGTTCTCGTCGGTCCACGCGATTCGGCCGGAATTCCTGCATTCCTGAAGGAAAAATGGGAAGGGGCAGATCATAAACCTGGCTGGAGCTATCGTTGATGCGGCAGAGCCGCCCCGTTATCTCCGGAACGGGATTGCCTGTCTGGAAATAGGATCTTCCGATGGATGAGAAACAAACCGGGACCGATGAGAGGAAATTCATCGTGGGGATACTGCTGGAGTTCGGGGGCGAAAAAATTCGTGTCTTCTGCAGGGAGCGGATTGCGTCCGGAATGGACCCGTTCGTCATATTTTCAGAACTCCAGGAAGGCCTCGAAGCGATAGGGGCAGGCTATGAAGACCGCACGGCCAGGAGGTATTTTAATTCCGACCTGATCGTCTCAGGCAGGAATATGAAGCGGGCGATCGACCTGTTAAAACCATATCTCCCTGCCCGTGGCGGAAACTCCGGCATTGTTGTCCTTGGCACCGTCGCCGGGGACGTCCATGATATCGGGAAAACTATTTTTTCCGTTACTCTCGAGTCCGAAGGGTTCCGTGTAATCGACCTCGGTATCGACGTCCCGAATGAACGGTTTATCGAGGCCGTACGGGATTATAAACCCGATATCCTCTCCATGTCTTCCCTGCTGACAACGACGAGGGCCTCGATGGGGGATGTAATTCAATCACTCGTCACCACAGGCCTTCGGGATACCGTACGGGTCATTGTCGGGGGGCATGCGGTCACCGAAAATTTTGCACAATCTATCGGGGCAGATGCATATGGTTCGGACTGTATCGATGGTCTCAGGAAATGCAGGCAGTTTATGAATGAAATACCATGAATATTTTTTTCCTTTATTCAGGCCCGTTTGGTGAACAGATCATCAATACCATCTCCCTTAGCGGATTGTTCACGATAACCGGGGCTTATGAACTCCGTCCAGAGACGGTTTTCGGCGATGTCCTTCCTGGAGCCAGTGATGACCCTGACTTTTTTGAAGACCCGGGAAAATTTGTGCCGGATGATCTCCCCAACAACTGTGCCGATCTCCTTATCGTCCTGGGCCTCCATGAGCGCCTGAGCGAACTGGTCCCCTCCATCGCGAAACGACTCGGTGTGCGTTCAGTCCTGTATCCGATTGACGACCGGGACATGATACCGGGGGCGAAAAAAACCATACAGGATGAACTTCACATGGCGGGAATCGCCATTGAATTTCCCGAGCCCTTCTGCAGCCTGGCAGCCAGCCGTGATCGGATTATTGGTGAGTTTGCACGGGGCTTCGGACGCCCGGGCCTGGAAATTATTATCGATTCCCGGGCAAGTATCATCACCTCGGTAGAGATCCAGAGAGATACGCCATGCGGGTCGGCCTCGTGCATAGGAAAAAAACTGATCGGTGTTGATTCTGCTGATGAAACCTTCCTGTCGAAATTCTGTTACGATGAGCAGCACAACGATGAGGCAGAACACTTTTGTCTCGCCGAGATGGACCCGAGGTATCCTTTGATGCAGGAGGCGGGAGATCTCCTGAAGGATGCGGTCTTTTCAGCCTGCGGGAAACCGACGACGAAGCATATGATGCTATCCATACTACGTGAAGAGGGAACTCTGTCTGCCGATGAACTCGCATCCCGTGTCATGAGCAATTCATCGGCAACACCGGGCCGTGGGTGCATTACGAGACGGGCATTCGATCTCTATGTCGGTGAACTGGTTAGGGACGGCTATATCGTAAAAGATCCGGAAGATAACCTGGTTATTTTGGAGAGGGGCTAGGAATGCCGATTTTGTCAAGAATTCTAAACAAATTGTCAGATGCAAGAAACACTCTGAAATTCGGGGTTCAATCCTTCTAACCAACAATGCTCAGATTATTTTCGGTAATTTTTTATGCCTCATTTAACCGCGCATAAATCGAATAGTTAAAAATTTAAATTTGGTTTATTATCGGGTTTACTTATAAAATCTCATAATTTTTCAGAAAAATATAAATACAATTAAAGAGTATGCAGGCATGGTATTAGGGGTGATGCGATGAATGCAAATATTGATGAAATGATTATCCCGATCAATGCTAATAAAATTCAGATAGGTGAACCCCTAATCAGCAAAAGTAGTTGGGGATTAGCTGGGCAATCAGTGGAGTAAGTCACCCGGATTAACCTTAAGACCGAACTTATAACACCAGTCATTTCTGTATCTTCAATTCTAATAAAATTCGGGTGATTATTCTGGGAAAGTATTCGTTTATATCGTAAATATAAGGAGGAATTAAAAAAGGAGGGAAAATAATGACTGAAGTTTCACGGCTCATTCTGTTCACAGAAACCGAAGGGCAGCAAAGGAAGGAAACGACAATTCATGTCGAAGATATTGGCGAATTTATCAGGTGGTGGGTTTCATCTCCACCAATGGAGATGAAGCTTGAAGTGCCCGGGGAATTTGACAATATTGATCTACCAAGGCAGATGGAAAACAAGGTACCCGAGGTGACCGCATCATGAGCGCCAGTGCGGGAAATGAAAACGGACAGGCATTTATAATTTTCGTGAGAGAACTGGCCGGAGAATGGTACTGTCCGATGTGTGGCAACCATTTCTTCCCGGTCATAGATCAACCTCGATTACCTGATAAAGATAGTTATATAGAAATACCGCCGGTACCGCCGCATGTAGAATGCCCTCAATGCGGGCGCATTTTTAAGTCCAGAGGGAAATACTCAGATATAAGGACCCGCAAAGAGCGAAGGGGCAGCGCATTATCAACGGCCTCTCCGTTGAAGGGGGCAATTGTCGTGGAGGATATTGATTACTAATATTTTGTGGATTATGGTTCTGCCAAGTTGTTACTCCGTTATGAAAGGACCCCAGCATTGATCTGTCCAAGGTGATAACAAAGATTCAATCCTGATAACAATCTTTAATCAACCGTCAACGCATCAGCACGACTATTGGGAACTATCGATGTCATTGGGCAATTTTTATGTCGACACATTATTATTAAAATCAATTTATTTTTTTACCATTTGAATCTCTAAAACCCCACAGCAGCGTTCTTTTAGGCCATCTTATATGTCAACAATTTGTTACATCTTGTACGGCTCCAGGACCAGCCCCCGGATATACAGGTCCTCGAAATCTGGGGAATTTTCGAGGCTGATATGTCGGGTAATCCTGACAATTTCTTCGGCCTCTTTCCTTTTTTCCACCGATAGGAGCATCTGGGAGGCACCCTCGATTGCTGCATTCCCTGCCCGGATAACCTGTCCGGGGGCGAATGTTGGTATCAGCCCGATCGCGGCGGCATGCTCTGGCGATATCGAATTGCCAAACGCTCCTGCGATGAAAAATGAGGAGATGTCATGGATCTTAACACCGGATGCTTCGATAAGAATTTGTGTTCCCGCGTAGATGGCTGATTTCGCGAGCTTCACTGCGTCGATGTCTTCTCCGTCCAGGAAAACCGGTGAGCTGTTCAGACTGCTCCTGTCGGCAATAACAAACCGTTCCCGTCCCCCTGAAAGCTTCCCTCCGGCATCAATGATTCCATATCGAAGCATGCCGGCCAGTGCGTCAACAAGGCCGGAGCCACAGATTCCAAGGGGATCTTTGCCACCTATTGTCAGGTAGGTGACGCTCTCGTCCCGATTGATTCCCACTTCCGCGATCGCCCCTTCCACCGCACCTATACCGCATGACACCCCTGATCCTTCAAAGGCAGGTCCGGAAGCGCACGATGTAACAAGTATCCCCTCCCGGTTCCCGATAGCAATCTCGGTATTGGTCCCGATATCGATTGCCATCGATATACCGGAGGAATTATGCATGCCAACCGCGAGGAGAACGGCGAGCATGTCAGCACCGACAAAATGGCCGAGGACTGGCGGGATATAGACATCGGCAAGGTGGTGTCCCCGGATTCCCCGTTCACGCGCTTTCCGGCGGACCGGACCCGGGCTGAACGGCTCATAGGGAGCTCTGCCGAGTGATTTCACCGGAAATCCGGCAAACAGGTCTCTCATTACCGTATTGCCGACCACAACTATTTCATAGATTTCTGAAGGTTTCACAGGACCAGATTCAAGCATCTGGTTTACTGCCCCGAGAATGACGTGTTCGAGGTCAAGCTGTCCACCGGGATACGCCATCGCATGGCTGATCCGATCGATGATATTGTCACCGAACCGTACCTGGGGGTTAAGCATCGAGAAGGACGCGATCGGGCTGGAGTTTATCTTTTCAAGGTCATACCATCGGGCAACAACGGTGGTCGTCCCGATATCAAGCGCAACCGCTGCACAACGACCATCGATAGTGGCGATTTCCTTCCCGTCACGCATCGCTACCTTTCCACTGGAGGTAATCCATACCATCGTCGGAGGGTCCCAGAGGAAAGTGGTTTTCAACCCTGTTTCAAGAATGGAAAATCCCGGAGGTTCGTGAAGTTCAATAACAATGTCATCATCGCCGTTTATAACAAAAGCCTGGCATGCAAGCCGCTCCTTCTCCGTATTGAAGACCTCTTTTTCTGCCCGGGTTGGCGATGAAAGCCCGTTCCCTGACAGGACCCCAATCCGGCATGACCCGCATTCCCCGGTACCGCCACAGCGGGCCGTGATATGCATTCCCATCTCCTGGAGGTGTCTCAACAGGGATTCGCCCTCGCGAAGAGGGAATTCCTCTCCACCAGGCATGATGATAATCCTGCCCATCGATGCCTGTACTTCGCATCCCCTGGTTCATTAACATATGTGCAGGGATCTCTCCCCATTAAATCCTGCATTAAGACGTGTTCATTGGTTCCCATAACGGTCGATATCCGGTTCATTATCGGGCAATTATTGATTGAGACGCGATCAGCGTTGCACTGTTTTATAGGGTTGGGTAGGCTATGTCGCTCCCTGCACCGGGCGTGGTTTTATTCGGGGAGCACCCAATAGGGTGATAATGATCACCCTTGCAGTAACCGGGAAAGGAGGCGTCGGCAAGACCTCGATCGCTGCAGGCCTGGCGAGGACATTTGCGAGAAAAGGAAAGCGTGTCATCGCCCTTGACATGGACCCTTCACCGAATCTGTGGTTTTCCCTCGGATGCGGGCGGGAAGGCCAGCCGGCCGATATCGTACCCCTTATTTCCCGGGAGGACCTGATCACTGAACGGACCGGTGCACCTCCCGGGACCTCAGGCGTGGTGTTCAGGATCAACCCGAAAGTTGACGACCTCCTCGACACGATCGGGGTAACATGCCGGGACGGGGTCAGGCTCCTCGTCCTCGGAGCGATCAGGACCGGAGGCGGGGGTTGTTTCTGCCCAGCCAATACACTGGCCCGCCGCCTGGTATCCCACCTTTCCGGGGAAGCAGATATCCTGGTCATGGACATGGAGGCGGGTGTGGAACATCTCGGCCGGGGGACGACGCGGTCGGCTGAAGCCCTGCTGATCGTGGTGGAGCCGGGCCTGAAAACGGTCGAGACCGCACTCCAGATAGCCAGGCTTGCAAAAGACCTCCATATTCCCAACCTGTTTGCGGTTGTCAATAAGGTCCGGCCTGGGGATGACCCTGACGAGATCGCGGCCCGGCTTTCCAGCGGGGGGATTAAAACGATTTTTGCCCTCCCGTATGACCATGCCATGGAGGTTGCAGAACGTCGTGGGATTTACGGCATGGATATCCCCGGAGGGGAGAGGATGAAACAGTACATGGAAGAACTGGCGGCAGTCATCAGCAAAAATCTTGGGGATGACGTTGCGAGCACGGAGAACTGATCCGTTCCAAGAACTGGTGAACACGTTATGGCTATCATAGCATTTTCAGGAAAGGGCGGGACCGGGAAATCCACATTGTCCGCCCTTTCGGTCCGGTATTTTAAAGAACTGAATGAAATTACCCTGGTCCTTGATTTCGACCCGGATTCCCATCTCGGCCGCTTGCTCGGGGTACCTGTTACCGGAACAATCGGCGGGATGGTCGACCGTATGCACAAAGAGAAGAATACAGAGCTTGAACCCCGGAAGCCTGTCGATGTATCCGACCAGGAGTACTTCTTTTCTCTTGTTGCAGGCGAAGTTCTTATCGAGGGGAATAATTTTGACCTTGTTACGCTTGGACATCCGTTCAACGAAATAGACTGTTACTGTCCTGCATTCATCTGGGCAGAATATGCAGTTTCTCACCTTATGAAAGGCTACGGGACCACCTACCAGCACGTGGTTATTGACTGCGATCCCGGAACGGAGATATTCCCGAGGAGGATCCTCGATGCGGTAGCCGGTACGAGGAGTATAGACGTTCTCTTTACCGTCCTTGATGGGTCAGTCATGAGTCTCGATACCGCCTTTTCCATTGCCGGGGAGACTTCCCGCCGAAATCTCAATGTCTCAGGGATATCGGCAATCGGTAACCGGATTGATGATCCCGCGCTTTGTCGGACGCTCGCCGAAGTTGGCCGCGAAAAGTACGGCCTTGATGTTATTGGATGTATAGGAACAGATTCGGGCATTCAGTCTATCAATATGCAGGGAGGATCGGTTATTGACGGCGGAGATCTGTCTTCATACCGGCAGATGGCCAGAATATTATCGGGAATTCTGGTTTGATCTTTCGTAACAGGGATTGATAAAATCCTGTCTTCGAAGTATTTCCGTCACTCACTAATGCTATTTAATTTTGGGGATAGGGAAAGTCCACCCCGACCTATAGTTAATGCAATTATTTTGATTTCAAACAGACCTGATTGGAGGAGATTTTATTTCTCGTTACTCTCATTTTTGTCAGGAGGTCTATTCAATAGCTCGCGGTTAATCTTAAAATCACGTTTAACTGGATTCGGTCTCTATCCCTACCGTGGTGCGACATCAGCGGGGCAGAGCCCCAAGAGCGTCGGGAAATTTCCAGGATAAACAAACTTAAAATTAATTTTATCAAGGGGCACCGAAATGTATTATGGGTCGATGTTACACAATCACCTGATTTTTCATGATTTAGCTATTCAAAACCCGAGTCCTTCGAGGAACTGTATGTGGATCCTCGGATCATTTCCGAGCTCGGGGTGGAAGGCCAGAGCATAATGTTTCCCACTTCGGACGGCAACGATCCCCTTATCGATCCGTGACATTATTTCGACACCGTTACCTGCCCTCGTGGCCACGGGTGCCCGGATGAATACCGCATGATAGGGGACCCCCAGGTCTTTAACGATCAGATCGGCCTCAAATGATTCCCTTTGGCGGCCGAATGCGTTGCGGTTTACATTCAGATCAATCAGGCCCAGCGTCCCTACCTGGGGGTCGTCAACCTCCGTGGCCATGAGCACCATCCCTGCGCAGGTGGCAAAGATACCACCGTCGAACGAGATGATCGTTTCCCTCATCCGGTTCTTGTCGATAAGGCGGGATATCGTTGTGGATTCCCCACCGGGGATGGCAAGGACATCAAGATCGTCGATCCCTGCCGCATGCCTGACCTGAGATACACACGATGTTTCCGCAAGGCCCATTGCCCGCAGTGCACGGATAAATGCATCAATATGCTCGCTGACATTTCCCTGGAGAGCGAGAACCCCGATCTTTACATCCATTTCCATTCCCGATCTGGCTGTTTACGTAACCTTCCCAAGCTTTTACGCGGAACAACGGGATATCTGTTATCACCAGATTTCTAAAAAAAATAATATTATCGTCCGCGATACTGAAGGACCTGGTCCTCGGGAAGCGTATGGACATCGAGCCCCGGCATCGCCTGGCCGAGGCCCGAACTGACCTTCGCGATAATCTCCGGTTCGTCATAGTGATTGACCGCTTCTACAATTGCGCGGGCCATTTTTTCCGGTTCTGATGATTTGAAGATCCCGGAACCGACAAACACCCCGTCAGCACCAAGCTGCATCATAAGGGCCGCATCCGATGGCGTGGCGATTCCCCCGGCCGAGAAATTTACCACGGGAAGGCGACCCATCCGGGCACACTCGAGCACCAGCTCAACGGGTGCCTCGATATCCCTTGCGAAGTCAGCGATCTCCTGGCTGTCCATACCCTTGAGCATCCTGATCTCTCCCATGATCGCACGCATGTGACGGACGGCTTCCACTACGTTCCCTGTGCCCGCTTCACCCTTTGTCCTGATCATCGCGGCGCCCTCTCCGACCCGTCTGAGAGCTTCTCCCAGATTCCGGGCTCCGCAGACGAATGGCACCTTAAATTTTTTCTTATCGATATGGTATTGTTCATCGGCCGGGGTCAGGACCTCGCTCTCGTCTAACATATCCACACCGAGCGACTCGAGTACCTGCGCCTCGACGAAATGTCCTATCCTGACTTTTCCCATGACGGGGATAGAAACGGCATCAATAATCGAGATGACAATTTCAGGATCGGCCATCCGGGCCACCCCGCCTGCCTTCCTGATGTCAGCCGGAACCCGTTCGAGCGCCATCACTGCGACGGCACCGGCCTCCTCCGCAATTTTTGCCTGCCCGGCGTTTACGACATCCATGATTACGCCTCCCTTCTGCATGGATGCAAAACCCCGTTTCAGCAACTCGGTGCCAAATCTCAGTTCCTCGAGCTTCATATTCCTACATAATCAGCAGCACCTGCAATAAAAGTACTGCCCCTGTCAACAGCCCTGCGAATACGAGTGTCACAACCCTGACCGCAGAGAAAATCTCTGGTCCTGCCTCGTCAAAGGACCGCACTCCCGGCCCTATCCGGTATATCCCGGGTTTCTCGAATACAATGCCCGTACCACCGGCCATGATCGCCATGGGAATTCCCCCGTTATAACCCGGCCGCTTCTTCCCATCTTCGCGGAACGTGTGCCAGGCCTGACGAAACCTCCCTTTGCAGGCAAAATACAACAGCAATAAACCACCGGTAATCCGGGCGGGAATATAATTGAGAAGGTCATCCATCCGCGCCGGCCACCAGCCAAGGTCTTTCCGCTCATCTTTATAGCCGAGCATGGCATCCATGGTATTGGCAGCCCTGTATACTGCAGCGCCGGTAAGCCCCGCGAGCCCGAAGAAGAACAGGGGAGATATGATGCTGTCGACGAGGTTTTCCGTCATCGATTCATATCCCGCCGAGAGTACCTGTTCGCGACTGAGTTCCCTGCTGTCCCTCGAGACCATCATGCTGACCTGCCCCCTTCCTTCACCAAGGTCCCGCCTTACTGCGTCTATAACCCGTTCCGCATGTTCTTCGAGTGAGCGCCACGCAAGACAGATCTTGAGAAGGAAGGGTGCGATGATTACATAGAGATACCAGGGTGCAAATACGCTGAAAAGAAGAAATGGCAGGGCGAAGAGGAATACCGTCCCAATCCACATCAGGATTCCTGCGATCCTTGCAGCCTTTGGCGACCAGACAGAGGGCCTTCCCCACCACCCGATTAATCGTCCGAGCAATGCTACCGGATGGTACCTCGAGTCCGGATCGCCGATCAGCCGGTCTACCAGTAGTCCGGCCGGGATTATTACTGCAGGTACCATGGAACCTTAATTCGCTCGCTGCAAGCTCTTGACCGTGCCTTTGTATATGTCCTCCCGGGACTAGAGCCTTCAGAGGAGACGGTTAACAGGGTTTGGTGTCGGGGGAATCCCTGGGGATGAGGTCGGGAATTCCATCCAATATCGGGTACTGGACATTACATACCGGACAGGTGAGCGTGCCTTCGACAATTTCAGATTCGTTTTCCTTCACGATATGAAGGATCAGATCCCCCTTGCATACCGGGCAGCAGATGATATCGAGGAGACTTCGTCTCATAATTCATCGCGGATATCGATTATCTCTGAAACTTCAGGTCCGGTGGAAATGAGGGTGATGGGAAAACCAATATCCTTCTCGGCTTGTTTAAGGAAATCTATAGCTTTTTTCGTCAGCTGATCGTAACGGGTCGCTCCGGAGCAGGCAGGATCGATCCGATCTATACCGGTAATTGCTGCCTGGGTGCAACCATTAATCATCGCCGAATATCGTGCCATTGTTCCATCCCACTCGCCAATGCGTCTCTGGCGATGTGTTACCGTCCCAAATTCCTGGATCCCCATCTCATCAGACTCTTCCCGTGACATTTCCGTCGAGAAGGGCCCTTCTCCGACGCGGGTCGGGTACGCCTTGAATACGACAATGACGTCATCTATACGGGTCGGTCCGACACCGTTATCAGACGCGATCTGCGATGCGGAAGTGTCCTTGCTCGTAACGAACGGGTAGGTACCGTAATACAGGGAGATTCCGAACCCCTGGGTTCCTTCGAGCAGTACCGTCTCTCCGCGGCTGATTGCCGTGTTCAGTTCTAACGGAACATCAATCAGATATTCTTTGAGCTCGGGCACATCTCGTGCAAGTCTTGCAGTCCGCATAATCCGGTCTGCATTTGCAGGCCCGCAACCGCTTCCCGTGCTGCCGATTTTTTTTGCAAGGTGATCGCTCCCCTTGTCCCGTTTTATATGGTCCTCTTCAATGATACCACAGCGGGAATCGACAAAAATTCGCCCCTTAACCCCGAGCATATCGACTTCGGATTTAAGTACTCTGGGATCAACAAGGACACCGGTCCCGATAAACAGGCGCGCATCAGGGTAAACAAATCCTGAAGGGACCATCCGTACCCCGTATTCTTTCTCTCCCACTTTCACGGTATGGCCCGCGTTCGGCCCGACGCCGCCACGGGATATAATAGTTGGTTTATCGTGATTGGCAATGTGAGCAACTATCTTGCCCTTCCCTTCATCCCCAAAAAAACCACCGACAATTATGGTGCAGCTCATTCTTCTATCGTATAGTATGGGTTGATAAACGCAATAAATCTATATCCCGGTTTTCTGGAGCGCTATTCTTCTCATGGAGAACCCCTTCCGGTTGGTATCTGATGAAACGACTCTTCGGAAAAGGCGTTCTGACAAGATACTCAAAAATAAAACATTGGGAAAATATTTCGAAATGAATCCTCGAAAAGGCAGTTAGCGATCAACCCGGACCTATGTTCCGAAAAACAATTCAAAAGATTATTCAAAAATTCCCTAAGAACGTTCTGAAAAAAAATTACAGCGGACTTAATGGAGGGTCTCCATCAACCTTTCCATCCTGGAAATCGCCTCCTTTAGGTCTTTCCTTGACACTGCATAGGCACATCGCAAATGGTCCCTCGCCGCGTCACCGAAGACAGATCCCGGAACCACGGCTACCCGCTCTTCTTTGAGGAGCTGTTCGGCAAATTCAAGGTCAGACAATCCGGTCCCTTTCACCGAGGGAAAGGCATAGAACGCCCCCTCAGGGAGATGGCAGGGGAGACCAATCCTGTTTAAGTCGTTGACAAATATGTTTCTCCGGATCCGGTATTCAGATACCATCCTGTCTTTCTCGTCCTCTCCATTCTTTAATGCCTCATTTGCTGCAATCTGCCCCATGATCGGCGCACACAGCATCACGTACTGGTGGATTTTCAGGGCGGCATCGCAGATGGGTTCCGGAGCGCAAAGATACCCGACTCTCCACCCTGTCATTGCATATGCTTTTGAAAATCCGTTCAGAGTAATCGTTCGTTGCCGTAGTCCATCGATCGTAGCCACTGCGGTATGCGAGCCATCATACGTAAGTTCCGCATATACCTCGTCACTGATCAGGAGAAGGTCATGATCATTCGCTATATCCGAAATCCCGCGGAGATCATCCCTGCTGAGCATCGCCCCGGTAGGATTGTTTGGGAAATTAAGGATGAGGACTTTGCTCCTGCTGGTAATTTTTTCCATTATCGCTTCGGGAGTAACCCTGAAGTTGTGTTTTTCATAACAGGGGACCGACACAGGAATTCCGCCGGCAAGGGTGACACAGGGGGCATATGATACATAGATAGGTTCCGTGACAAGGATTTCATCACCGGGATCGGTCACCGCCCGGATAGCAATATCCAGGGCCTCCGATACGCCGCTCGTGATGATGATTTCACTATCGGCATTATACTGCAGTCCGTAATGCTCCCTGAGGTACCGTGAAAGGTTGTCCCGCAACGACTGAAGACCCCGGTTCGAGGTATACGAGGTGATCCCCTGTTCAATCGAATAAATACCCGATTCGCAAATATTCCAGGGGGTACTGAAATCCGGCTCACCGACACCGAGCGAGATGACCCCTTCCATGGTCAGGGCAAGGTCAAAAAATTTCCGTATTCCCGATGGCGGTATCTCTGAAGCCCGCCTCGAGATGAAATTTCTCATCCGGACACCTAGAAGGAGTAGGGGATCCGTTCCCCACTTTCGTGTTCGATGGAGGTAGTTCCATTTTCCTTATAGGTCTTCATGATGATATGGGTAGCCGTTTCCCGTATCCTGTCCATCGGTGCGATGTGTTCCGATACGAACCTGGCCACCTCCTGCATTGTGCTGCCGGTAACAAGAAGCTGGAAATCATATGTCCCGGTGATAAGGCGGAGCGACCTGACCTGGTTGAACTTGGCAATGCGCTCTGCGATCCGGTCATATCCGAAATCCCGCTCGGGACTTACCTTCAGTTCGATAATTGCCGATACAACTCCCGTACCTGCCCGTTCCCAGTCAATTATTGTTGAATATTTCCTGATTATGCAGGCATCTTCCAGTGCTGCTATCCGGGCCCCGATCTCTGCGACCGGAAGTTCTGTCATTACGGATAGTTCTTCTGCCGTTACGCGACTGTTATCCTCAAGCAACTGGAGGAGGAGTGTATCCTTTTCATCCATCTTTTTCACCTGAACAGATTCCTGACCCAGTTTGGATCTATCTGGGCGAGCCCGTGCTCACTCAGACGGGGGTCGTTCAGAATCACGTCCCATATTTTATAGGTATTTGCATCAAACCACATCTCTTTTGTCCTCCCGTAACGGCCGCGGCTGACAACCCGGGTATTGATTACGCCAAGCATATTCAGCTCGCTGATGAGGTCTGTTATCCTCCTGTGTGTGAGGACATCGAGGTCGAGGGTCGGTGCGATCTCTTTGTAAATACGGGATACTTCCCCGCTCGTGAATATGTTCTGGCCTGTCTGGTCGAGAAGGAGCATACAGTACAGCACGACCTTGCTCTGGGTCGGGAGGGTTGATACACATTCCACCATGCTATCGCTCTCGATTTTAGCCTGGGCCTGTTTAACGTGCTCCTCCCGAACCCGGTCAGCATCCGCCCGATCGGCGATCTCCCCGGATACCCGGAGCAGGTCGAGGGCACGCCGGGCATCACCATGTTCCTGCGCGGCGAGTGCAGCGCAAAGGGGGATTACTCCTTCATCAAGGGCAGTTTCAACAAACGAAGCCTCAGCCCTCTGCTGGAGGATGTCAACCAGCTGGGGAGCATTGTAGGGTGGAAAAACGAGTTCCTCTTCGCTTAGTGAAGAAAGCACCCGGGGATCCAGGAAATCCTTAAAACTCAGGTCATTTGAAATCCCGATCATGCTTACCTTCGACTTTTTCAGGTCCGCATTAATCCTCGTCAGGTTATAGAGTGTTTCATCCCCGCTTTTTTTCACCAGTTTGTCGATCTCGTCGAGAATAATAATGAGGACTCCGCCAGCCGTTTCTAGCTGGTTTTTCAATTCCTGGTACACCTGGTCCGTTGGCCAGCCGGTCATCGGAATATGGGCCCTGAGTTTATCGCTCGCCGTTTCATCAGGTCCGAGAAGACATTTCGATATCTGGGCAAGGACCCTGTACTGGGTATCGATCACCTCACAGTTCAGGTGAACGACTCTGCACAGGGTTCCCATCTGGGAACTTGCATTTTCGAGTTCCGAACCGACATATCTTGTGCAGGCCGTTTTCCCGGTTCCTGTCTTACCGTAGATAAGAATATTTGAAGGTGTCTCATTCTTCAGTGAGGGCGCGAGTATGGATGCGACCTGGTCGATCTGCGGGCGCCTGTGCGGGAGAATTTGCGGCCTGTAGGAATGCCTGAGTACTTCCCTGTTCTTGAAAATTTTATTGTTTGCGAGGAACTTTTTAAAAAGTCCTACCGATGTATCATGGTCTTCAGGCATACTTCTCCAGTGGATGTGATCTTTAGGTATCCAAACATAAAATCTGATCGATTTTTTCGTGCGTATAAACCCCCTTATTTCCAATGGAATAAATGAGAATTAAGATTTAATCTGAATAATATCAAAGAATTTTATAAATTTTTCAGGAGTGGAAGTACCTTTATATCACGTGCACGCCTCGCAATATCATATGAAAAAATTCTGGATATTATAGTCCTGTATATTTTTTCCAGTGGAAATTTTTTTGTTTTTTTCCAGAATGCATCAAATACTAAAAAAAAGAGGATTCTGAATGAGAATTAATTTTATTTGCAGAAGATTATTATATGGCATTTTATTACATGAACGTTAAAACCCCAGGATTTTCCAGGGATTTGATGGTTTTATGACAGATCAGAGAGGCCCCTTAATTTCCATTGCAGAGTTTGGTTGAATGGTGGGATTATATTAGCTGAGAAATTAAAAAACGGTCATGTGTTCTTATGGCTTTACTTATATAAATACTAATTGAATTTAAAATTCCATATAAAATATAAAACTCAGGAATATATCAAAAACCTGTAACCTGATTTCTGATTTACCAACATTGCAGGTGAATGAACTATCATTCAATCCAGAGAATAAATCCTTATAATGATGAGATCCAGTAAAATAATAGTTCAAAGAGAATAAATGTCAATTACTGCATAAGAAAATCAAGTATTATAACAGGCTAGTTTAATCAAAAGAAATAACAATAATCAGTAATTACAGGATCAAATTCAATGTAAATAATAGATTATTTGATTCAAAAGAAATAATCATATATAGATTAAAATCCCCTATTGAAAAGAACAACTAGGAATAATCGAATTTCAAAACCAATGGATCGTAATTTTCCGGTCTTCACTGGAATTACATAAGATCAGGAAACCATCTTAGCATATACCTTAATATATACCCAAATAACTGATGAACGAGTCTATAGATTCATATAGATCTGAAAAATCGTTCATATAATGATAATTTTCAAATTAATGGGCCATATAAATTCTCTCCAGTGGAAATAAAGGGGTGACGGATCCCTGTATACAATCGGGAAAAGACCGGATTCGCTAGGTTTTTACCATAGACTCATGATAGTTACTCGATGAATCCAGATCACAGGGAACCCCTTGAAATCAGGGCCGGCGTCATAACTGTCTCCAGTACACGTAGTAATACTACTGATTCCAGTGGAAAGATAATTATTACCCTTCTCGCCGATGCAGGAATACATGCGGAATACCTTGGCATCGTGCCCGATTCAGTTCCTGAAATCAGGGAAGCGCTTGTTTGCGGCATGAAGTTGTGCAATTGCATCATTCTCAATGGAGGAACAGGGCTTACTCATGATGACTGTACTATCGAAGCCGTGGAACCCCTCTATGAGAAAAAAATAGACGGATTCGGTGAACTGTTCAGGCTGAAAAGCCTCGATGAAGTCGGGACATCGGCGATGCTCTCACGTGCAAGCGGAGGAATTATACAGAAGAA
>DATKKE010000005.1:0-18712 GCA_035543455.1 Methanoregulaceae archaeon | reverse complement strand
CGGAAATTATCAGCGAGGCAGCCAGTGCGGCAAGCTCCCCGATCAGGGTGATACCGCCGTTCGTTCCGGGTGGAACTCTCTTAAAGGTGGTGATCATGTACGGTGAACCGCCTGTCACACCGATCTCGCTCGCCACCGTGTCTGCTGCGGCCGACGCCACGCTTCCCACATACATCGCCGCAAAGAGCGGGTTACCCATTGTCACCCCGAAGAGCATTGCCGCTGCTGCTGATACCCCGCCGTTTGCAAAGACGTTGCGATAACCCCGTGCCCCCCCGTGAGTCTGTTCGACACCGAGTTTTTCCTTGTATTCGAACTGGTACCGGGTGCATACCGACCCGACGATGAAAAAGGTAAGCATCACGAGGAACCAGTACACATTCGTAAACACGAGGAGGATAACGCCGATCAATGAAGCGGAGAAGAGACCGGAAAGGTCGGCGGTATTGAAGCGGTAGGCAAAATATCCGAAGACGAATGCAATGACGATGGCGAGCGACAGGTGCGGGATGCTGACCTGGTAATCGAGGTCGTTGATCAGGAGCATGGTCATTGAAATCCCGAGGGTTTCGACCATGAGGGCATCGTCGCGGTCCCCGAGGATGGCTTTCAGGAGGACTGCAGCAATCACGCCGAACAGCACGGGAAGGGGGGCTGTTTCATGGAGGTACAGGGTTATGAGAATGGCCGATGCCGCCGCCACGACGATATAGGCAAAATAAGCGTGGACATTTTCGCCCGCCGACCGGAAGGCGAGTTCCCCGATGACGACAAATGCCAGTGTACAGGAGAAAATGAAAAGCGGGATAAGCCCGATCCCGTAGAAAATGGCGAGAGCAATGATGGAGACCGAGAAAAATGTGGTCTTTTCAACCAGGAGGAGCACCAGTGCCAGTACGATCACGAGGAGAGCAAAGGCCCAGGCAGGGTGTATGTACGGGGCAACCAGTATACACGCAAGGGCCAGGACCGCCGCGACCCGCTCACCGAGCTGGCTGTTCATCCCTCAGACATTCGTCAGTTATCGCATTAGAGCTTTGTTCTGCGGGACATGGGTGTATTCACCCCATCCGGCCGGATTTCCGGTCTGCTCTCCACAATCAGAGGTCCGTTATTCGATTACTATATGTGATAAAAAGACCAATAATTGCGAAATGTCATCGCATGAACTCCCGAAGACCTATGATTACGCCGAAGTGGAACAAAGGTGGCAGAATTCGTGGCGCGACGAGGACCATTATTTTGACAGGAACTCAACGAGACCACAGTTCGTTATCGATACGCCGCCCCCGTACCCCACCGGTAATTTCCATATCGGGAACGCGCTGAACTGGTGTTACATCGATTTTATCGCCCGGTATAAGCGGATGAAGGGGTTCAACGTGATGTTTCCCCAGGGCTGGGACTGCCATGGGCTTCCCACCGAGGTAAAAGTGGAGGAGACCCACGGGATTACGAAGAATGATGTATCCCGCGAGGAATTCCGGCAGATGTGCCGTGAGCTGACCATAGGGAATATCGAGAAAATGAGAAAGACGCTTCGGCGGATGGCCTTCTCGACAGACTGGTCGAACGAGTACATCACCATGATGCCGAAGTACTTCGGAAAGACCCAGCTCTCTTTTCTCAGGATGCTGAAATCAGGGTACATTTACCAGAGCGAGCACCCGGTAAATTTCTGCACACGGTGCGAAACTGCCATCGCTTTTGCCGAGGTTTCATACGAGCCACGGGAAACCCAGCTGAATTATTTCGATTTTGACGGTATCGAGATTGCGACGACCCGGCCCGAACTCCTGGCGGCCTGTGTCGCTGTCGCAGTTCATCCGGAAGACGAGCGATACCGGGAGATCTGGAACACTTCCCTGTGCGTCCCCCTGTTCGGTCACAACGTGCCGGTAATCGTGGACGAGGCCGTGGATCCTCAATTCGGTTCGGGGGCCGTGATGATATGCACGTTCGGGGACAAGCAGGATGTACACTGGTGGAAACTGCATAACCTCGACCTGAGGAAAGCGATCGACCGGAACGGGAGGATGACCGGTGTGGCCGGCAGATACGAAGGTATGACTACCAAGGAATGCAGGTCTGCGATTCTTGGCGATATGAAAGATCAGGAGATTCTTTATCGCCAGGAACCACTCGAACAGCGGGTCGGCACCTGCTGGCGCTGCAAGACACCGATCGAGATCATGAGCGAGCGGCAGTGGTTTGTAAAGATAAAACCCGACGAGATATCCCGTGCGGCCCACCAGGTCAGCTGGATACCGGACCACATGCTGCTACGGATGGAGAACTGGGTAGCCCAGATGGAATGGGACTGGTGCATCTCCCGGCAGCGTATATTTGCGACGCCGATCCCTGTCTGGTTCTGTAAAAAATGCGGTGAGATGATTCTTCCCGACGAACAGGACCTCCCGGTCGACCCGGCCACGGACAGGCCGAAAAAGTCCTGTCCGAAGTGCGGTTCAACAGAATGTACCGGAGAAGAGGATGTCCTCGATACCTGGATGGACTCCTCCATTTCAGTCCTGAATGTGACGGGCTGGGACGGGTGTGGCATGCCACCCTACTTTCCGGCTCAGATCAGACCGCAGGGTCATGATATCATCAGGACCTGGGCTTTCTATACTATCCTGAGATCTGTCGCATTGACAGGACAGCGCCCATGGGACCAGATCCTCGTGAACGGCATGGTGCTCGGCGAAGACGGCTTCAAGATGAGCAAGAGCCGTGGGAATATCATCGAACCGTACGAGATCCTCGATAAATACGGTGCCGATGCACTGCGCCAGTGGGGAGCTATGGGCGCAGCAACCGGGTCGGATATCATGTTCAACTGGAATGACGTGGTATCGGCCTCGAGATTCCAGACAAAAATGTGGAACGTCGCCAGGTTTGCCCTGATGCAGATCGAAAAGGAGGGAAAGGCGTGTAATGCAGAGGTCAGTGCGCTGGCCGACCGCTGGCTGCTGGTGAAACTCTCCCGGACGGTTGCGGAGGTGACCGATGCAATGGAACAGTACCAGTTCGATCGTGCCCTCAAACAGATCAGGGAATTTACGTGGGAAGTCCTTGCAGACGAATATATCGAGCTCGTAAAAGGGCGGTTGTATACAGGGGATACCTCGAGGGCAGGCGCCTGCGTCACCCTGCGGACTACGTTCGATACCCTTTGCAGGTTGCTTGCCCCGTTTATCCCGTATTTTGCCGAAGAGTGCTACTCATACCTCTCGGAACAGAGTGTCCACAAAGAGGGCTGGCCGGAGTTTTCCTTCGCAGACGACCGTGCAGAATCGGAAGGAGACCTCCTTGTACGCGTGGTATCCGAACTAAGGCGATACAAACATGAAAAAGGGATGGCCCTGAATGCACCGCTTGGGCAGGTCACGATTTATGCCATGCACAGCATCGACGATGAGGGAGATGCAGCCAGGACGCTGAACGCCGATGTGGCGTGGAGTAACTGCCGGGCCGACCTCGAACAGGCGATCACCGGCGTGCAATTCAATATGGGGGTGATCGGACCCGCATTAAGAAAACAGGCAAGGGGATTCATGGACGCGATCAAAGCCCTCCCGAAAGAAGAGCTGGTCAATCCTCCCGGAACGGTCAGAGTCGGCGGGGAAGATATGCCCGTACCAAAGGATTCCTTCTCGCCTGTTTATGCATACATGGTGGGAGGGGCAGAGGTGGATGTAATTAATGTCGGCGATGTGATCGTGACCGTGCAGAGGTCGACCTGATCGCATCTGCCACGAAGTGGTGGATCTCTTCTTCATCCCTCTCTGCATCGACGATGATGAACCGGGAAGGTTCTTCCCGTGCCAGGGCAAGGTAATTCTCCTGCACACGGGCAAGAAGGGAGGCATACTCGAAATGCTCCCGCTCCGCCCTTCCGGACCGCCGTTCCAGCGCTTTTTCTACCGGGACTACCAGCAGAAACGTCAGGTCCGGCGGGACCGTCCATCCCTCGTGGACCTGCCTGAGCCATTTCAGGGGATCGGGAATCGTTCCCGGTAGCGTCACCTGCTGGTATGCATACCTGCTGTCGGTATAACGGTCGGAGATGACGAGTTTTCCCTGGGCAAGAGCGGGACGGACTACGGTTGCCAGGTGGACGGCATGGTCCGCCACAAATAACAGGGCTTCGGCAACCGGGTCTACCTCTTCGGCAATGGCACGCCTGACGGCATTGCCTACCCATGTCCCGCCGGGTTCCCGGGTGATCACCGGGCACAGGTCCGCAAGGGTTTCGCATAACGACGCAACGAGGCTGCTTTTACCGCTCCCGTCTATCCCTTCGATAGTAATCAGCACAGGTATCCCCTCCTGATGAGATCTATGGGTACCATTCCTTTATGAAGAGCCGTAGCAATGATAGCGCCGTCAAACTCTGCCTGCCTGAGGGTGTCAAGGTCGTCGACAGATGCCACACCGCCTCCCCACAGGAGTTTCCCGTGATAAGCATCCCTGAACCGGGCAGGGTCGTTCTCCGGAAAACCTTTCGATGTCCCGACGGCACTGATATCGAGGAGGATGCATCCTTCGAAACCGAGTCCTGAAACTGATGACAGGAATTCGACAGGGTCACCACCGGAAGGGATCACCGAACCGTTTTTCATGTCGATACTCAGGTACCCCCCGTGATAGGAATGAAGGTCTGTTCCACAGGTCTCTGTCCCGATAACATTCTCAAGATGGGGGAGAACAAGCATATCCCCGGGTCCCCTGCAACCCCGGTCCGCATAACAGTGGCTGACCAGGGAATTACATTCCCGGATTATCCTGTCATGAGAACCGGTACCGGTAATCCGGTCCAGATCGGCAATATAGATGGAAACCGGCCGGATATGAACGATAAAACCGATGGGATCGGCAACCGGTGACGCACCCCATGTCAGCGGCCGGTAGCCGGACCGTTTTCCTTTCTCCCCGTGGACGACGAGCCCTGCCTTCAAATCCATTGCCAGAACAAGTTCCATACCAGAACGCAATCACTATTAGGATAAAAGATCATTAAATCCTATGCAATTACTCGTCAGCCCGGGGGATATTGAGGAGGCGCGCCGGTCTCTCGCTGCTGATATCATCGATGTAAAAAAGCCCTCTGAGGGGTCTCTGGGGGCGAACTTTCCCTGGGTTATCCGGGAGATCAAAGCCCTGTCGCCGAAACCGCTGAGTGCAGCCATCGGTGACTTCGATTACAAGCCCGGAGGGGCTTCACTCGCTGCATCGGGGGCAGCCTATGCAGGTGCGGATTATATCAAGGTCGGATTGAAGTTCGGTGGCCGCGACAAGGCAGACGACCTGATCAGGGCGGTCGTCAGGGCCGTAAAGGATGATTTTCCCGAAAAAAAAGTAGTGATTGCGGCCTATTCCGATTATGAACGGATGGGGACGATTTCCCCGTTCGAGATGACACCCCTCGCAGCTGACGGCGGGGCAGATATTGCCATGATCGATACCGGGATAAAAGACGGCAAGAGTACGTTCGAGTTTATGGACGAACGGGAACTTTCCCGGTTTACCAGGACAAACCGGGAACTTGGCATTGGAACGGCACTTGCGGGGGCTCTGAAGTTTGAGGATATCCCTGTCCTCAAACGTATCGGTCCGGAGATCATCGGTGTCCGCGGCATGGTCTGCGGCGGGGACCGGAATACCTCTATCAGGGAAGACCTCGTGAATAAGGTACTTGGGCTGGTGAAATAACATGTTTGTCGAGAAACTCGGTGCACCGCTGGCACTGACATTTGACGACGTCCTCCTGCTACCCGCGGAATCCGATATAGAACCCGATGAAACGATCGTCATCTCACGTTTCTCAACCAATATTCCGCTGAACGTTCCCCTTGTCAGTGCGGCGATGGACACCGTCACCGAAGCGATCATGGCGATATCACTGGCCCGGGAGGGCGGAATTGGCGTCATCCACCGGAACATGCCTGCTGAAAGGGAAATCGAGGAAGTCCGGGCGGTCAAACAGGCAGAAGAGCTGATAGAGCGGAAAGTGCTGACGGTAGGGCCCGATTCGAAGGTATCTGACGTCGAACGGCTGATGAATGAAAACCGCATCGGGGGCGTCCCGGTCATCGACGGGGGAAAGATCATAGGTATCGTGAGCCGCCGGGACGTCAGGGCGATCGCCTCGAAACGCGGGGCCGAGAGCATCCAGCTGATCATGACGAAGAAACCGATCACCGCCCGGGAGGACATCACCATGGAACAGGCGCTCGAGATCATGTACACGAACAAGGTCGAGCGGCTGCCGGTGGTGAACTCGAGAGGAAAACTGATCGGGATCATCACGATGCAGGATATCCTCGAGAAACGGCAATATCCCCGGGCATCCCGGGACAGGAAAGGGAACCTGCGTGTTGCCGCAGCGGTCGGTCCCTTCGATTTTTCAAGAGCGGTCCGGCTCGAGGAAGCCGGTGCAGACGCTCTCGTTGTGGACTGTGCCCACGGGCATAATATGAAGGTCGTGAAGGCAGTCAGGGACATCAGGGGAAGCGTAACGGCCGACATCGTCGCGGGAAACATTGCGACTGCCGAGGCGGCCCGTGAACTCGCCGGGTATGTCGACGGGTTGAAAGTCGGTATCGGCCCCGGTTCCATATGCACCACCCGGATCGTTGCAGGCGTAGGTGTACCGCAGATAACCGCCATTTCGGAGGTCGCAGAGGTCGCAGCATCCTGTGACGTACCGGTAATTGCGGACGGCGGGGTCAGGTACAGCGGGGATGTCGCGAAGGCCATCGCTGCCGGGGCCGATTCGGTAATGATGGGGAGCCTGTTTGCCGGGACCGACGAATCCCCCGGGAGGGTGATCACGATCAAGGGGCGTCGTTACAAGCAATACCGGGGTATGGGTTCCCTGGGCGTGATGAGTTCCGGCGTGTCGGGCGACCGGTACTTCCAGCCGCAGGATATCGGGAGGACGAAGTTCGTCCCCGAGGGGGTTGAGGGGGTGACACCCTATGTCGGCAACGTTGCAGATATTATCTACCAGCTCGTAGGCGGCCTGAAATCAGCCATGGGTTACACGGGGTCGCGGAATATTAAGGAGATGCACGAAAAGACAAGGTTCGTGAGGATTACCCAGGCAGGCATGCACGAGAGTCACCCGCATAACATCCTGATCACAGACGAAGCCCCGAATTACCGTCTGAGTGAATAGATGGGAATTATTCTTTTTTGGGATTTTGGGTATTGTACAGCGGTTTCTTGATGAAGTCCGGCCCGGTCTCATGAAGTTGGACCATATGCAGGGATGGCAAACGCTATATTATTATCCCAGGGGAGAGGCCTGTGACGGTGGTCTTTTTATTCCCACACCAGAAATCTTACCTGATATCAAATATCGTTTACTCAGGATGGACTATGGATACCGCAATTTTATGGCTATTCGTCATACTTGGTATATGTGCTGTAATCCTATTTTTCTGGCTGTTTTACTACGAGAGCGCGAAAACCGTAGAGCGAAAGGACCGGCGATATAAATAACGACCTGGAATTACAAAAAAATCCAGGAAGTTCCTTTGACCATTCAAATTTTCAGATTTCATAAAACGACCGATAATTCTTGTCGGGCCGGGATCGGGTTTCAGTAAATCTTGAGAATGTTCTCCAGATATCCTTTAATCGAATAATGTCATGGTTTTTACGAAAATTTACGCCACGTCCGACAACGCACGAGAACCCCGGGTCCTCATACTTTAAATATAGATAGCACTAACATAAAGTAACTAATGCTTGACAGTTTTGAAGTAGCCAGGGTCCTTGACATTCTCGGGAACAGGAACCGGAGGCGGATCATTGAACTTTTGAGACAGAAACCCTGCTTTGTCACGGAGATATCCGACCGGCTGACCCTGTCTCCGAAAGCGGTCATTGAGCACCTCCAGCTGATGGAGCGGGAGGAGATCCTTTCATTCGAGATGGACGAGCGACGGAGGAAATATTATTTCCTGTCCCAGGACATCAGCGTCATGGTGAACCTGCAAAAACAGGAGCAGGTCAGGATCAGGACCACCGGAGATACAGGGACAAGGTTCCGGAAATCCCTGGTTTCACTCCACAGGATGGTCGAAGCAAGGGAAGAGCTTTCAAAAAACCTGGAGCACCTCGATAACGATATTGACCTGCAGATCAGGGAGATCGAACAGAGGGGCAGGGATATTTTGCACGGCCAGACAGAACTTGACCTGGTCATCGCCCTCTCCCACTACAAGCTCACAATCCCGGAACTTTCCGAGCTGACGGGAAAAGAACAGGAGCAGATCGTCCCGGCACTTGAACGGCTGAGGGACAACAATATTATTGAGAAAAACGGAGCACAGTATAAGCTGCGTGACATCGATGCCTGATACCGAAAATCCCTACGACGATTTTCTGAAAAACCTTGCAAAACTCGTCGAAGATATCATAAAAAACATGCCCGATAAAGAAAATACCCGGTTTATCGGCTGCACAATTATTGCGGGAAATGCAAATGGGGTTCCCCTTGCTCCAGTGACGGGCAGGCGTGAGATCAGGTATGAAATGATTGAAACCAAAGACAGGATTTTCATCACCGCCGAAATACCGCCCGGGACAAAAAATGCCCCATATGCAGATATCAGTCCCAACTCTGTCAGGATATGCATCGATGAACAGAATGCCGGGATCCCGTTCGAAGAAAAAATCGACGTGATCCACAGCTTCTACATGGTCCGCCATGGTGTGATGGATATCGTGCTGCGGAAAGACACGTCGATATATTTGTAATCCTGTGCACACTCAGTACCAGGTACTATTTTTCATCGAAAATTCAGGAAACCTGACGTTAACAGGGTGTTAGATGCTTAATCGGCTCTGTTAACATCCTGAAATTAATAAATTCCAGTCCCTTCTCAGTTCATCTTCAATAGGTTTATGTTCAGATGCTCCAGGGGCTCTGCCCCGCTGCTGAGGTATCCCCGGTCAGGATAGTAAGAGATCTGAACAATTATCTTCCTGCTTCATCGCCCCTGTAACCTTTTCCAATGGCTATCCTGATGGGGGAGGAGCAGGGAGGGAGTGAAACCCCCTCCTGCCATGGTGGGATATAAATACTGCGAGGAGTTCACCAGAGCAGTTTGATCAATTATTAAAAAATTACCCATCATCTGCAATGTTTTAAAAAAAAGAAAGGCCTTTCTGGTTCAGACTTTTAAGGGAACGTCGGTCGACGACCACTCGGTGATCTTTCGTTCTTTCCGGTCATATTCGTGGAACTGCCGGAGCGAGACCGTGAGGTCGCGGGTGAACGCAAAATATCCAATCTGGGTACTCCTGCATAGTTTCATTGCCATATCCATCAGGCCGCGAGGGTCGGGGCGCGATTCACCGAGCCAGATATGGAATATATTGCCCCCGTCCACAATGGGGAAGAAGACGTGTTCGATCTCCATCCTTTTTGCCAGCGGGATCTTTGCCCCCGGGGCGACATGGGTGCCATTCGTATAATAGACCGGCAGGTCGCGGGTTGTCCCGATCCGTTTCAGTGCCCCTTCGAGGTCTCCCTTTATCACGGGTTTTGCAAGGTCGCGGAATTCCTTGTTAAGCAGGTCGGAAACGGCGAACCGCTGGCCGGTCGTCTCGGCAGGCGTCCTTGCGAGGGCGATAGTCATCCCGTGCCTCTGGGACAGGTCCCTGGCATACAGCTCCATTTCGGTCATGGCACGCACGGCGAGCCTGAATGCCTCCCTCGACTCGTGGAGTTCCGACCCGGTATGGGCTTCCACCATCTCGTTCACACCGACGATGCCAATCGTGTAGACGAGCCCTTCCAGGTCAACGGCGATCGCTCCCCGTTCGCCTGTTTCAGGGTCCTTGGGCCGCTGCATCGCGAACGGCATCCTGCCATGCGCCCTGATGATCTCGAGCCAGCGGCGCTTTATCCGGAAGACTTCGACGGCCACATCCATCATGGAACGAAGCTCCCCGAACAGGCGTGCATCGTCCCCTGAAGATTTATATGCCGCACGGGGACAGTTCAACGAGACCACCTGCCACGATCCCATTGAAAAATGCATTCCCTTCTCGAAAAAAAGTTTTTTATTAAAGTCCGAATCCTTGTCGGGAGTTGCCGAGAACTGGTATGCGCAACACTGGTAGCATGAGATCCCCTTCCCGGCACCCCGGTACGTCGGCATCTGGTTATCATAGTAGGGCGTCCCGAACTTGGATGCGAGCTCGAACGTGAGAAGATACAATTCCTGGTACGACGGCAAATCCGGATGTGCCTCGTTCCACTCCTTCATCTCCGTCATGAAATCGGGCTCGATGCTGATCTCGGGTTTCGGGAATGAGAAGGGCTTCCCCCACGAATCACCCTCGAGCATCACCTCCATCAGTGCCTTGAACAGCAGGCGCACTTCGCGCTCGAATTCCTGGTATGTCCGTTTCGGTGCGGACTTTCCGTCCCAAACTTTTCCCTTGTAGACACAGGGCTTGTCTTTCCAGAGCGTGGGGACGCCGGGACTCAGCTGGACCGATGAAAAGACGAGCTGCCCCCCGCGGGCGACCATCATCTGGGTCATCTCGTACACGAACATCTGCATCAGCTGCTTGATCTCACCGTAGGTCATCCCTTCGCAATAGGGGGCGAGGAACGTGAGAAAATTGTAGTATCCCTGGCCACCTGCGAAATTGGTCTGGGCACTCCCAAGAGCTTTTACGGCATGAAGTACCGCAACTTCTGCACGCCTGGCCGGTCCCGCCACCGATGCCTTCGTACCGTTTCCGTCGGGCATCAGGCCGTAATAGAAGAAATACCTGAGGTCCCAGTCCTGGCAGAACGGTCTCGTCCCGAAATACTCGAGGTCATGGATGTGGATGTCCCCCCTGAGGTGGTAGTCGGCCAGTTCGGGCGGCAGCTGGAGCAGGTATTGTTCCTTGCTGATCTTGTCGGCTTTTTTCTTGTGCGATGTCTCGGCATTCTCCTGGAGGTTTGCATTATCTTTTGCCTCGAATCCCCGCCCGACGTCGATAAGATGTGCATCGTAAACAGGGGTGCCGACCCTCGTGCAGACGTTCCTGTACTGCGTAAGGCCGTTTTCGAGGAGGGTAATATTGACAATTTCACGGATCAGAGGCCCTGACAGCGTGTGGAGGCCCATCGATAATATCCTTCGTTCGACGAGCTGGGCAATCCCGCGGGCAAGTTCCTCATCTGCGCTCTGATACCCGTAAAACGTCTCGACGAGTTTCGTCTCCTCGGTGATCTGGTGGACGATACGTTCCCGGTCCCATTCGATGATGTGACCATCGGTCGTCCTCACCGGCGGGAGCGGCGGGATAAAAATGCCGTCGAGAGTCTTCTGGCGGGTATCGCGCTTTTGCATTCAGGCACCTTCGAGCAGCTCTTTCATACGCTCTGCCCTGACACTCCCTTTCGAGAAGAGGTCGGGAGATGTAAGAAACAGGCTGCCTCTCTGGAGGACAGGCGCTTCGTTCACGAAAACACCGTTGATGCGGAGTTCGGTAAGTGAATCGGCGGTCGACATGTCCCGTTCCTGGAACGGGATCCGGTTTTCCTTGCAGTAATCTTTTAATAATTCGCAATTCGGACAATGTTCGAGCGTGTAGATGGTCAGGTGCGAAGGTTCTGCCACTGTATCCCCCTTTCTCACGTATATTGTTTTAATTTTAAAATAAATGTTGGTTCGTTCGGTGACAGCGGGATTTCATTAAAATAAAGTATTTGATACCGGGAGACCATGAATATATCAACAACGGGCATTCCCGCGGGAAGCATCTCGATGGTCAGGACATTTATCGCGATAGAACTTTCTCCTGCCGTAAGGAGTGAAATTGGGAAGATCCAGCCGGATTTACGGCAGTGCAGGGCAAGACTGACGCTTGTCAACCCTGAAATTATTCATATCACCTTAAAATTCCTCGGTGAGGTCAGTTCAGAAGACCTTTCAACCGTTACCCGCGCTCTTGAGAAGATACGACTTGAACCCTTCACTATCAATGTATCAGGAGTCGGGGTAAACAATCCACGGAGTCCCCGGGTAATCTGGGCAGGTGTCGATCCTATAGAACCGTGCAAGATACTGAACGAACGTATCGAGGCGGCTCTCGAACCTCTCGGTTTCGCACGGGAAAAGCGGGCCTATACTCCTCACGCCACAATTGCACGGGTCAGGGAACATGACCGCTCGCTGGAGGCAGCGATCGGGCCTCATGCAAACCGGGAGTTCGGCCGATGCCTGATCGACCGGTTTTCACTGAAAAAAAGCGTGTTAACACCGAAAGGCCCCGTCTATGAAACAGTCGCGGAGGTCGTGTGGTAACAAGACCGGCACTGGAAGAATCGGTGCTTGAGGAGATTCGCCCCGGGGCAGGAGAGCGGGAACTCGTTCGCCAGGTTGGTGAACGGCTTGTGAAATACGTCAATAAGAGCGGGATTGCGACCGGCATGATTGTCGGATCGGTTGCGCGGGACACCTGGATCAGGGGTGACCGGGACCTCGATATTTTCATGCTGTTCCCCCCGGACCTTTCGCGGGAGGAACTGGAGGAACAGGGACTCAGGCTGGCCAGGTCCGTGGCAGACTCGGAAGGAGGGCCCTATTATGAAAAATATGCCGAGCACCCCTATATCCATGCGACAATCAAAGGGCTTTGGGTGGATATCGTCCCGTGTTACGGGGTGCAGGACGCTTCGTCCATCCAAAGCGCCGTCGACCGGACCCCGTTTCACACACGGTATACAAAAGAGAGAATCGGGCCGTATGCCGATGACGTCCTGCTCCTGAAGCAGTTCATGAAAAACAATGGCGTCTACGGATCGGACCAGATGACGGAAGGATTTTCAGGTTACCTTTGTGAACTGCTTATCCTTCATTATAGAGGATTCGCCCGGCTTATCGATTCGGCACAGTCATGGCATCCCGGTATATGCATCGATATCGAGGGGCACCGTTCAAAGGATTTTTCCGAGCCGCTCGTCGTTGTGGATCCCGTTGACCCCGGGAGAAATGTATCGGCATCGGTGTCGCTCACAAAACTCTGCGAGTTCATCGAACTTGCCCGCGGATACCGTGAAGACCCCGGCCGTGAATTCTTCTTTTTATCTCCCGGCCATATTCTTGACTACCCGGAATTTGAAGAAGAGATCGGGAACCGGGGTACATCCCTGTACGCGATTTATTTCGGCACACCGCCCTATATCGAAGAAATAGTCGTCCCCCAGCTCAGAAAAAGCCTGGGGGCAATCTGTTCCCTTCTCACCCGCCACGAGTTCGTTATCAACAGGGCCGCCTATGAAATGCATGAAAAACGATCGGTGTTTCTCCTGGAACTGCTCGTGGATACGCTGCCCCCGGTAAAGCGACATCAGGGCCCGCCGGTCTGGGCATTTCAGAATGCCGGCCAGTTTTCCCGGAAATATCTGAACACTTCTTCCATCCGGGTCTTTTCAGGTCCTTATATCGAGAACGGGATCTATATCGTCGAACTGGAACGAACGTACAGGACTGCCGCAGATCTCCTCAGGTCCGGGGAGCTCCTGGGCACGGGGCTCGGAAGGCATATCAGGGAGGTTCTTTCCGGAACCTATTCGGTGGCAACCGGCGTGGACTGTTATGATGAAGAGTTTTCAGAATTCATTTCGTCGTTCCTCGGGAAGACCTCTCCTTACCTGAAAATACAGAAGCAGCGTATGAACAACAATCCGGTCTGACGGGTAACGGTGTTCAGGGAAATAACATCCGGTCCGACAATATCGCTTACCAGGAACCGTGCCTGATATCCCGGATTCCGGGTTGGTTGCATTGCCAGCCCCCGGGCCCGGTCTGTGCCCCGGAGTCCCAGGCCTGTGCCTGCGGTACCCTGGTACGGGAAGAACAGGACCATTGAATACCATCTGATCACCCGCAGATTGAGATACCTTCATATGCCCTCACATGAGAAGAATCAATAAATACATGCCGTCAGGGCTTCGAAGGACCGGGCGTGAGTGTCTTTCCGGTTTTGCGGCATTGGAGGAATATGTATACCGAGGACGCCATCGCGAAAAAAACGATTGTAATTATTGCAGTATCGGTTGTCCTGATCGCCGCAGCGGCAGGTGTGGTCTTATTCATGAATGCGACCCCTGCAAAGGTTCCCAATATGACAGCCACGATAGAGGCTGCCGGGAATGTGGTGTATCTGTACCATGACGGGGGGGACCCGTTTCCTAAAGATAACCTCCTGATACGGATCAACGGGGAGGATATCCCTGCCGATTCGTATTCACTCCTCCATTCACAGGAATGGCCATGGACAGCCGGAAAAACGGTAAAGGTCCAGTACAATGGGGCAGGAAATCCCGAAACCGTGCAGGTCATTTATAAATCAGGGAATAAGCAGACCGTAATCTTCTCCCAGCAGCTCCAGCCAGCCTCGGTCATTCCGATATCGACCGTTATCTCACTACCGCCGACCACCGTCCCGGTAACGAATATTCCGACAACAAACATCGGCGGCATCGTGACGACATTACCGGGAACGGGGCCCTATTCCACACCAGGTATCCCGGTTGTGCTTCCGTCCGTTACTCCGCTTCCTGCAAATACCAAGGCTCCGGTGATTGCAGATTTCACGGCAAAGCCATTATCGGGTCCTAATCCCCTCATCGTTCATTTTACCGACCAGTCATCGGGAATACCCGTTTCATGGAACTGGAATTTCGGTGACGGCACAACTTCCTCCGACCAGAACCCGGTGCATACCTATTCATCTCCCGGCTCGTTTACGGTGAGTCTCACTGCGGCGAATAATTTCGGGTCAGACAAGAAGACCCGGAGCGGTATGATATCATCAGGTATTACGCCGGTTGCGGCGTTCAGCGGGTCGCCCCGTGACGGTAATGCACCTCTTGAAGTACAATTCACCGACAGTTCGACCGGTCACCCATCCGCATGGTTATGGGATTTCGGGGACGGGACGACATCCAGCCTCCCAAACCCGGCTCATGTCTATAGCGACGGAGGTTCGTACCCTGTAAGTCTGACCGTGGCAAACCTTTTCGGAGCCGATTCCCGAGTCCAGAGCGGTTATATATCGGTACAGACGCCACCGGGCCATGACCTGTTTTTGACCGGCAGCGCCTATGGATACCTCCAGCCTGACGGTTATATCGCCTTCCAGGTTACGACGCCTGATTCATGGATCAAGATTGGCGGTAAAATATGGAAATTCAACCCTTCAGATGCGGTTCAGCTGATTATCGGCGACCCCCAGTCGGGATTCATCGATGCTTCGGGCAATGCAATAACGGCATTCAATTTCAACGACGTCCGGATGTACGTCAACAACACTCCTACGGGCCGGGGGATCGTATCCGATATCGACATAACGGGATACAGGGATTACCGGTCTTCCACGACGCTCATTATCCCCGCCGGGGATGGCGGGACCGTGCTGTTCGCCGACGGCAGTAAAATGATCCCGGCTCCCGGCCAGCAGATAATTATCAAGAATTTCAAGCCTGATTCGAACGGTAAAATGACATTCACGAAGAAACTGTTTGAAGTTGTATACAAGGGAGGGGCGGAGTCCTACCAGATCATCTGAACGTATAATTTTTCTCTTTTCAGCCTTTATTGAAAAACCCTGGCTTTCGAAGGATTCCCGTCACGTGACCGTCTCAGGCAGATCCGAATGAGAATAGTTATAGGAGTAAAAACCCACCTATTAACAGCAATGTGTCGTCACGGATAAAACAACTTATAGTTGAACCCTGTCGTGCGTCACCGTTATGTGTCAGACTATCTAAATACCTATCCGCGAGGTCAAGCATGAAACCTGTACGTATCGTTATCCTGTCCGTCATGATTGTGCTGTTCTTCCTGTCTGCCGTGCCGGCGGTCGCTGCAGATGTTCAATCATCCGCACAGGAAAAAGTTGTCATATACCAGACGGATTTTTCGACTAATCCGAACTGGCAGACAAACAACCCTTCCCGGTATTACTGGGATGCCCAGCGTCAGATGTACCATTACCTTGTCCAGGGAGGGACAGGGGGATATGCATTCATCCCGGTCACCTATGACAACGGCCCGTTCACCCTGGAATACGACTGGTACCCTTTGAGGACCGACATGGACACCTCGTTCCAGTTCGGTATGGGTAGCAAGGAGATGGATATTACGCAGGGTACGAATGTGCTTTCGATGTTTCCCTATAAAAAATATGGAAAAATCATGTCTCTCCAGGTGATCTCTTCCAGCAACAACAAACTTGAAATCAACAGCGCCCATGAATCGTACGGCGGACCGACCATAAATTTTGCCGACAACCAGTCGTACCATGTCGTGGTACGGTACTCGAAAGACCTCCAGAATGCCGACATGAAAGTCAGTTACAAGGATAACCCGACGATATTATGGAGTAACTATCTCAATCTGGGCACGGAACTCCACACCATGAACCGCCTGTATATATCCTCGATAGGTAATTACGGTAATTTAAGTGGCTATTCCGAAGGTTACATCGATAATGTATCACTATACCGTATGCAGGATGTCACTCCCGCCCCGACAACGGTCTCACCGGTTACCATCGAGACCACCCGGACTCCCGTACCGGTGGTAACCACGGTCCCGACTACGACGAAAACACCGTTACCGTGGGCCCTTGTCCCCATTGCAGCCGCTGTTGCAGGTCTGATCTCGTTAAGGAAAAGAAAAGTTTCCTGATACTTTTTCCCCGGTGGAGGGGCTCAACCGCCGCCATAAATACCCTTAAACACCGGCAGATCGAACACTAATTCCGAATATGTATGGATTGCCCTGAAGACGAACATATTATCGAAGCAATTGGAAAAAGCCGGATTGTCGTGAGAAACGGGAAGGTTGTGGAAGTCGGACCTTCCCTTATAATGAAGTGTCCACTCGCCGAGCGGTTCGCAAAACCCGTGCATGAGATCACTCCCGGGGCAGTGAAGGAGAACTGGGAGAACCGGATCCGGGAAATCGGCATGTGTACCGATCAACGCCGGGTATCGGAAAAGGGGGAGTTTGTCGGGTTCGGTGCCTCCGAACTGATCAGTGCGGGCCTGAGGTTCGGATTGATCGACAGTGCGGTAATCGCATCCGATGGCGCAGGTACGGTCATCGTCACCAGTCCTGAGCTCGTGCAGGGGATCGGGGGCAGGATGTCGGGACTTGTGAAGACTTCTCCACTTCCCGGGGTAATTGCGAAGATCGAGGAACACGACGGAATTGTCCTGGACCCTGTCACGGCACGGATCGACATGGTAGCGGGAACCGTCCTTGCCTATGCAGAAGGCTTTCGTAACGTCGCAGTAACGATAGCGATTCCATCGGATGCGACACAGATCCGGGCTTTGTGTCCGGGTGCACTGATTATTGCGGTCCACACCACAGGGCTCACGAGGAAGGAGGTCGAAGAATTATCGGCTTCCGCCGACCTTATTACAGCCTGCGCATCGCTATGGGTCAGGGAGGTCGCAGGCAGGAAGGCGCTTCTCCAGGCCGGGACCGCCATCCCGGTTTTTGCCATGACAAAGCGCGGAAAAGCCCTCATACTCGACAAGCTGAAGGAAACGGAAGAACCGGTATTCATCAAGGGATCAAAGCTCCCCTTTGCCGGCGATTCCCAACCGACACCCCTTGTCTGATGACTGGCAGGTAAAAAACGTGAGAAATATCCAGGGTAGCCGGGAACCATCTATTATTGCTGGTATTTGCCGATACTTCATGGCTATCGATTATTCAATAAGAGATTTTTCCCCCTTTTAAGATATCCTCATTGTCATGGTCATCAATAGCTTTGGTCTATAAAACACCAAAGTGATCGATTTTTTTCCATAATAGAAGCAAAATTAGCCATATTTTAATGCATTATATTATTGTAATCCGTCAAGTATAAATTATCTCCATTTCAATTTCCTGCTACCCAATAACAGGTTAGTACTAAGACAATAGTCCTGCAATGAGGGGAGAGCTATCCTATGACTGAAAAAGATGAAAAAAAGGTACGATGCCGGATGTACAAAGGTATCGGATTCTTCCTTGTTATCATGGCCATTTGCGCCTTGACAGGAATCGTTTCTGCTGCAAATACATACGTCGCGGCTGACCAGAATGCCAACGGTGAGTACCAGATCGTATACACCGTAAACTCGGACGGTAGCCAGTTATTTAACGCTGCAGGAGTGGCGCATGGCACGATGGACACGGATCCGCCGCCTGCCGCCGGACCTGGTCCCGATCAACAGAGCGTATGCCAGGACGTCGATATGAATGGCCAGTATGGGTACGCCTTGGTCGCAGCGTCTGATGCCAGCGGGAACCAGGCAGATTCCGAGACCTGGCTCAATAATGGTCAGGCAGACGTCCACCAGGGCGCCGGTATCATATCGCCGCATACTGAGGCTACTGCACAGAACGCGTATACAGGACCATCTGTTGGGTTTCCCTTCACAGGCGCTTATTCATATCAGTGTGTATATTCCCCAGAAGCATCGTCCATAATCGCCGATACCGATGCACAAACCCTGGATGATACCACGGCCGCAGTAGAAGCCCAGGCGACGGGGATCCACCAGACTGATGACTTATTCAATCCGAGTTCCGGACCCAATGATGGCAACAGGTGTGAACCTGTGTTCTGTGTCCATCAGTTCGCAGTTGCACTTTCACCGGTGACCCTGCCAACCGAGGCA
>DATKKE010000004.1:0-14109 GCA_035543455.1 Methanoregulaceae archaeon | reverse complement strand
TATCTCAATAATAAATGAAAAACTATATGGGTACAGCTATCGCTTGTTATCCAGTGAATGTTGATGCGAGAGTATAATTTTTTCTGGATTCCCATCTGTGTACTTATATTCTTTTTTGCGTCGCCGGCAATGGCAGGGTCATTGCAGACCGTCCCTGCGGGTGGCACGGTATTTATCGGTGAACAGGGCCTTGATGTTTCTGCAGGAATACCCACAGGAACCCTGGTCTCCTGGTATAATGCTTCGCAACAACCCGGAAAAGTCCTTGCAGCAGAAAATTACACGGTTGCTGATCCGAAAAATTTCAATGTCAATGCAGAGACCTTCCGGGATTACCAGGGGAAATGGTATATTAACAATACGACCACCGTTGCCTTCGTTATTGCCGATCCCACCCTGGACCTGAAAATCTGGGACCAGCAGACCCAGACAGATATCAGCGGACAGACTATTCCTCAGGGCGACTACCTGAATTTCCGCATCGACAGCAACCTGAACGTAATTCCAAAACAGCGAAACGCAAATGACGGTTTCCTGGCAATTAGTGTCAGGAACAGCGGGGGGAATTATTATTCACAGTTGAAGCAGGATAGCAATACAACGTTAGCGCTCACTCCGCTTTCGGTAAATACAACCCCGTTCTATTGGGTACCGCAGAGCAGCGGCAGTTATGGATGGAATACCGGGACAAAACTCCAGAACGGCGACAATTTTTATGCCGACGGTGCCTATTCTGTCTCGGTTGATCTCACCCCATTGAATTCGATCCGGAAGAATTACGATGCGGTCGGGAAGACGAAATCGGTTAAGAGCATCACCCTTTCATCCGGTACTTCTGCAACCGCCACAGCAACAACAACCACCACAATCACAACGGCAACCCCGGGAACAACATCGGCTTATAAGACTCCGATTATTCTCCCGGTTACTACCGGCAATGGTCCGGGGACCGCCGCCTCCCCCGCAGCAGCGCCGGTGACAACCACGGCCCCGGCACCCGTGCAAACCACAACAACCCCACGAACTACGGTCAGCCCCGGCTTTGAGATCGGGCTGGCATGTGCAGGATTGGGAATCATCGCGGTCGTCCTAGCCCGGAAGGAATGATGTCCCCGCTGTCCGGGAATTTTTTTATTCCGGATGCGCTGATCTACCGGGATAATTATTCCATCCGAAAGAGATGGACGAAGAAGAAGGATCCAATTTTTTTATTATCATGGATGAGATCGATCTCATATGATAATCGTTCCCTTTTTTTAAATAATGCTTATGCTAACAGGAACTACCGTTGCTCACCGGGTTGAATGTCTCACTGCACCATGATGTTCATATCATATGGCCGAACTGCCGGGAGGCTTGTCTCAATTTATTATCTTTGGAGTATTACCTGTACAGAAGAACGGAGAGGGCATGTCGAATATACTGATCCTCGGGATGACAGAATTTTTTCTCGTTCTGTTTCTCGTCCTTGCCTATATGATCAAGGTTAAAGGTCGCGTTGAGATCATCGCAGGTTACGAAGCCGCCAGGGTCAAGGACAAAAAGGGACTGGCTGATTTTGTCGGGAACAGCCTCATTATTCTCGCGGTCAGTGCATGTATTGCATTCATATTTGAAATTGTGAACCCGGTATCGGAATTTTTAATCTTCATGTTTTTTGCATCCGTTGTCGTTCCGGTTGTCGGGATTGCGACGTTTTTAAGAAGCCGTGAGTTTTTCAAAAAGGAAGTGCCTGAAAAGAAGGTTTCCCAACCTTAAAATGAATATAAACGATATGTATAACCATGGTCAGCGTAACAATCGAACGGGAGATGTGTGTCAGTTGTGGGTCCTGCTACGAGACCTGTCCTGATTTCTTTGAAGAAAACCCGGAGGATTCGTTCTCACAGGTTATAGAGAAATTCAGGAAAGGAGACAATATCAGTGAGGGAGAGGTACCCCCTGACCAGGAGGCCTGCGTCCGGGATGCTGCAGATCTCTGTCCTGTATCAATAATTCATGTAGAAGAATGATCGTGTCTTTTTTTCAATAATGCCAGGTATTGCTGACCCGGCTAGGGATTGAATGTCATTTTTCCATTTTATTACCCTACCATTAATCATTTCCAGACTGCCGAAAATTCTATTAAAGGGAAGTCCGAATAGCGACACCTATGGCAGATGTATATCTCATCTCAGGCGGCGACAGGAATAAATCGGTAAAAGAACTGTTCCGGCAGTTCGATACGAAAAAATTCCGGGATTCGGAGGTTACGGTCAAGGCAAATTATAATAGTGCCGATCCCCCTCCCGGTTCCACGCATATCGACACGTTGCGGGGATCGATAGAGGCGATACGAGAGGCCGGGGGTGGGATCGTCACAGTGGTGGAACGAAGCGGTATGGGGACCACGCCCGGGGTACTTGAGCAACGGGGCGTAGTCCGGCTTGCACGAGAGATGAATTTTAACCTGGTGACGCTTGAAGAGATGTATCCCGGTGATTTTACCCATTTCGTAAGGCCATGGATGCACTGGAGAAACGGCTTTTACCTGGTAAAACGGGTAACAGAGGAAAAGCCGGTTGTTTCTTTATGCTGCCTGAAGACGCACCGGTTCGGAGGCCATTTTACCCTGTCTCTCAAGAATTCTGTCGGGCTTGTTGCGAAAACGGAGCCCGGCGGCTCCTATGATTTCATGAGGGAACTTCATATTTCCAAAAACCAGAGGCTGATGATAGCCGAGATTAATGCCGGATACCGGCCCGATATCGTGATCCTCGATGCGACGGAAGGGTTCAGCCATGGGGGGCCTGAACAGGGTGAACTGGTCCATCCGGGTGTCATCATCGGCGGTAACGATCGTATTGCCGTAGACGCAACAGGAGTTGCGTTGCTGAGGGCCCTTGGTTCAACACCCCAGGTAATGAATGGCAGGATTTTTGGACTCGAACAGATCAAGCGGGCGGCTGAACTGGGTATCGGAGTTAGCAAACCATCGGAAATCCGAGTTCACAGCCTTGACAGCGAAAGCAAAAAACTGGCTGCAGAGCTCAGCAGTCTCCTCGCCAGGGAAGGATAAGAGGTGAGACTCCTTCATTTCCGGAATAACCTGTTTCTGCAGAAGGGATTATTGCTGCATTTCCAACCGGCCCCGTCTGTTCAAAGATGTTATTTTCAAACAGTCCCGACAAGCGGGTGCCAGGGCAGGCAGTGTCGTTCCATTGCTTGTATCGGCGGTTAACGGAACATATGCCCGGCCCGGTCGCGGAAAACTTTAATGGATTGGGATTCAATTAATAAAGGACACAGAGGGAGATGTTATGGGATTTTTAAACAATCTCGGTGGTTGTATGGCCGGTTTGCTCCAGACGCCTGAAGGGAAGGAAATGATAAAGAAATTCCTGGCCTCACCGGAAGGGCAGAATATGATCGTCGGGTACATCTCGACTCCCGAGGGAAAGAAGCTCCTCGGGAATACGCTGCTCGGCGTTGTCGACAGGCTTAACCTCTCACAGGAACAAAAACAGGTGATAAGGACTATCGCTGAACAGCAGCTGCAGGGACCTGAATATGCTGCCCAGGGACGATAGGCTGGGTGAACCTCCGGCAAACCCCGGGATTAATTTTTTTCAGGAAATAACCATATATGCCAGGATGATGAATGCGACAAATCCCACCAGGGTTAACAGGGCGTAGGACCGTGCGGTCCTGAACGGATTCGTCTTTGTAAAACCGAAAAAGCTGTTCGCATTGATCAGGTGGAACACGCTGCCGATCAGTATGAGGCCGATCGCCGGTACCAGAGGCATAACGGCGAGAGTAACGACGACGTAAAAAACATATTCGATGACGAATGCCGATTTGGGATAGTTCCATAGTCCGAATCCCTCTTTTATATCATGGGAGACGCCGAAAACAGGTAGATCCCGCTGGTGCACGATTGTATCAAGGACCCAGTGGGATGCCGAACAAACGACAAAAATCAGCCCGGCCAGCGGAGATAACCAGATCCCTATTCCGATACCGGCAATTAGTGCAATGAGCGTTGAAATCAGGAGCGAATGGGAGTACGGATACGAAGAAAAGATGATATTTTTTTGTAGAGGCGAATCGGGGTTGATTCGTACTTTCTCAATACCCGACAGGATCAGAAACGGCCAGAGAATGTCGGGGAAACTGACCCCCGCAAGGGGTACCAGGGGGGAGATGCCGGGAAAAAAATGGATAAAGATATAGGCTATGGCGAAATGGCCGATAAACATGATTAATGTCTCCTTAATTGCCTTTTTTTTATCTGCATTGTTATGCCAGATAGAATTTTCGAATTCTCTCAAAACATCGCTGGACTAATGGACATCATCGAGAACCTTCCGGGCTGACCGGAATTGTTAATCATATGCCTGTGAATATCCATGTATGCATCGCATGCGGCTGACGCTCGACGATACCACCTATCAGCATATCATGAAAGATGCCGAAATCCGCGACCTGACGATCGCGGAGTGGTTTACCGAAGCTTTTTCCTCCTACATCCATCACAGGGATCCGATCAGGAAGGAGGTGTTTGTCAGAGAAGGCGATCGTAACATATGCCAGATCTCACCACTTCACGTCGAGTTTCTTCATAGCACCGAACCATATGCGCCTGTCGGGGGCGAATCGAAGACAGATGATATCAACCGGCTTACACAGGAGATTGAGCATCTCAAAGCCCTGTTATACGAGAGGGGCGATCCTGCACGGTGCATTACGGAAGATGAAGCCGACCTGATAAGGCTCAACGGGGAGATTGAGAAGGCATCAATCGAGCTCGATGAGATGGAAGCCGCTTACGAACGGGGGAGAATAGGGTGTGAAAAACTTTCCGGGGAAGATGCGGACCGGGAAGTCGTATGTGAGGCCCAGGCCGGACTCGAACGTCAGGGGTACGAGATCCGTGATTTCCGGAAAGAGATCGACAGGCTGATGGAAAAACGTGACGAACTCAGGGTCAGAATTGAAAAAAAGAGTCAACACCGGTAAATTTCTAGAAAAAAATTGCATCCCGCAATCCGATTAATCTGTTTCACTCCGCTCCCTGGCCATCAGACTGGATTCGGTCAGTTCCCAGAAGAATATCAATTTTTTTGGGATGTCGATTGCCATGGATACACCTGAAAATATTCCTGATAGTCCTTCCGGAATATCGCTGATCTCCTGGAATTCTGAAACCATATCCGGTTTCTTACCCTGCAGCCGGTAGAGATCAGGCTTCACCCAGCCGGGGACCCGTGCTGATTCGACCCGTGAACAGGCAGAACAGAGGTGCTGGTGACAGGGCTCACAGAGGGTGACAAGATTCCCGATCTCATGACCTCCCCCGAGGCCCCGCGGCCACATGTGGTGAACGGTAAGGGGAGAACCAGAGCCGCATATTCTGCATGTTCTGTCACGGTAGAGTGCTATACGCCTGGCCTCGGACCATTTGAGCGGCTTTGTCTTCAGGAAAGAACTTTGAAAAATCGGGTCGAATTTCGCATCAGGGAATGGTAGTATGGGAAATACCTTAACAGGGCTCATTCTATTGAAAATGTGATAGTTAATAAATATAGTTTTTGAATATAAAATATATATTGATATAGAATCCTCCCCGTCTTCCTGAATTATTCTGTCTGTCAATGGATCAGTCTTCTCAGTTTCAAAGTAAATAATTTTGAAATATTTCTGTTTAAAAGGGATTGTGATAATTATTCAGGATTAAGGGCAGTGATACCCCCGCCGACTATCGCGACGACACCGGCGACTATCAGGGTCAGTCCCCAGTCGGTATTCCAGTAGATTACGCCGACAATCAGTGCACCTATGCCAAGCACGATCAGGCCGAAGAAATTCATAATTTATCGTGGCTCTCCAAGACGTTTAATTGCTTTCCTGGTCTTTTCATGATATACATACAGGAAAAGACTAAAAACCCCGAAAAAAATTGCTATCGCTGCAGCGGATAACGGATTGATCGCAATCCTGATAATATAGTAGACGATGACACTAAAGACGATAATGGCAAGCTCAAAATTGTCGATAATATCTTTTCTCAGACCATTGAGGAGATTTGGTTTACCGGGCATGATAATCTCACTTAGCATTGACGACTAATCTATATTACTATCGCGATTACTATAGAGAGTTATTATTTTTTATGAAACATTACCTGAAATCTGTAATAATAATATCCTGAATTTTGATATCGGCCGGTGGTTAAAAATCCTGCCGACAGGACCGTGCAGGAAGCATCCGCTTCCACCGGTCCCTTCGGATACCAGGGACATAACGCCTGCGGCAAACAGAGGTATGGATAAGAGAATCTGCAGGCCCGGCGATTCCCAAAACAGGATCAATGAGCTGACAGCACCAATGAATGGAGCGGTTGCGAAATATGCCCCGGTCCTTGCGGCCCCAAGTAAGCGCAGTGATTTGATCAGGAAGATAAGCCCAAAGCCGAAGGTGAAAAATCCTGTAAGCATTGTGGCCAGGATTATCTCCTGACCAGGCAGGGGTATGCGAATAACCAACATCACCAGGAAGAGGATACACCCACCGGCTAACCCTTTTATGAGAACAATGATGGAGGGATCGTCGATACGGATTTTTCCCATCAGGTTGTTATCGAGGCCCCAGAATAAGCAGGAGCAGATTATTCCTATTGAACCGAGAGAGAATCCCCATACGGAACCGATGTCCCATGACAACAAGAGACTCCCGGCGAGGACCAGGATTAGTGCAAAGAGCAGATTCCTGTTCACCCGCTCATGAAAGATGCCCCAGGCAAACCCTGCAGTTGCGATAATCTCGAAATTGAGGAGGAGTGCTGCAGTCGCAGCCGGAGTCACGGATAATGCGGTAAACTGTATGACCGGTGCAACGATCCCCCCGGTAAGGATGGTGCCCGTCAACCACCTGGAACTACCCTTCAGGGAAAAAGAAATTCCTCCGGGCATATTCCGGGAAGATTTCAGAAGGCTGAACACAAGAATTCCGGCACCTGCGCCCAGGTACAGGAACGTGGCAAGGGCAAGCGGGTGACTGAACGAAAGTAACAGTTTAATTACCGGTGTTGCGATGCCGAACAATACAGCTGCGATTATGACAGGAATACATGCTGGCTGTCCCTTCGAAATCTGGACCGGAATTTACCACCACTCCGACACGGAATATTATATAGTTAATCTGATTTAAATATATATCTAGGATAAATTTATATATATTTTAAACAGAATCTGTTGTGTCGCATTCTTTTCAGAAGGCAGACAAATCCAGCAGAAGATCCATTCCGGACCTGCTGCTCCTCCAGAAGTTGTCCAGAATGCACATCACACCACAAGAACCTGATTCCGAATTATTGGAGTGGAGAAGTATGCCGGGAGGATCAACCGGGCTGCTTCATTCCCGTCACTCCAGTACCGGGGGTAACTTCTCTTGAATGTTGATTTTCATGTGCATACCAGCCGATCCCTGGACGGAGTCAACCGCCCGAGGGTGATGGTGAAATACGCGAAGAAAGCAGGACTCGATGCCATTGCGATTACCGATCACAATCACCTGTTTCCATGGAAGGAAGCAGCCAGTCTCTCGAAAGAATTTAACATTACCGTTATTCCCGGCGTTGAAGGAGGGCATATCGCCCTCGAGAAACACTGGATTGCGATCGGGATAAAAAATAATCCCGTCCTGAGTACCATCGGCAATACGATACGACGGGTTCACCAGGATGGCGGTATCGCGATAGCCCCGCACCCGTTCACCCGCCTTGGATACAATAATTATGAAAACCTGGGCTTCCGGGTGGTCGAATCCCTGAACGGGACCGAACCGGGGGCATCTAAAAAAGTTCCCCATATTCGCGGGATCTCGGAAGTGGCAGGAAGCGATGCACACACTGCCCTGATGCTCGGGTTCTGCTGGACGTTTGTCGATGCCTGCGAGTCGGTTGAAGATATCCTTGAGGCGGTCAGGAAAGGGCTGTGCACTCCCAAGGGAGTAAAAGTTCCAATATCCCGGTGTCTCCACCATTATGGCGCGTATTTTACGTACCGCATCATCGGGAAGCCCTTCAGCCTGCTGAACCCGGCCTTCAGGACGGGAGATTTTCCCGTCGCAGGCCAGGAAGGAGGAGCGTTATGAGAGTTGATCCCAGGCTCAGGCAGGTACGGCCCAGAATTCATTTCCTGAGTGATTTCCCTGGTTTCCAGTCCCCGTTCACAGGGAACCGGGATATGATTATATATTCCTGGAATCAGATGAATGCAAAGGATTTGCCTGACCGGCTCTGAGAGGATTGTTCTGCCATGGGACATGCGTTTATTTCACCCCTGAACTGGGGCCTCGGCCACGCTTCGAGGGATATCCCTGTCATCGAAGAGTTGCTGCGGAACGGGCATGACGTGACGATCGGGGCCTGCGGAAATGCTTATACGTTCCTGAAGAGGGAATTTCCTGCCTGCGATTTCATATATTTCGAAGACTATCCGCAGCCTTACAACAGCGGTCTTTTGTTTCTGCCGACCTTCACGAAACAGATGCCGGCACTTGTGAAGGCGTTTGAGAACGAACGAAAAGAATTCAGCCGGATCCTTTCGAGGACGGATTTTGACCTTATTATCAGCGATTCACGCCCGGGGGTCTATTCCGATACGATACCTTCGGTCCAGATCACCCACCAGGTCCACCAGAGCCTTCCCCTTCTTGTCTGGCCGCTCGAACTGCTCGGGGTCCATATCAATGCGAATGCATTCAAAAAATATGCCGCGATCGTCGTGCCCGACAATCCACCCGGCGAAGGGTCTCTCGGGGGCAAGTTATCGCGGACGTTTATCGAATCTGCACGCGAGAAACTCTATTATTCCGGTATCCTGGCAAGCGTTCACCGGAGTTCGCACACGAGAGATATCGATTATCTGATTGTGATCTCGGGAATGGAACCGCAGCGGAGTGAGCTCGAAAAACGCATCCTGCCGGAAGTGACGAACCTGCCGGGAAAAAAGATTGTGTTACTTGGGAAACCGTCAACTGATGGGGCCTCGACCCTCAGTGACGGGACTGTTGTTTATTCATACATATCGAACGAGGAGAAATCCGTCCTGATGTCACGGGCGAAATTCATTATCAGCCGGTCGGGGTATACGACGATGATGGACGTGGCAGAGACCGGGATCCGGCACGGTTTGTTTATCCCGACGCCCGGGCAGTGGGAGCAGGAATATCTCGGGTCTTATTACGAGAGCGAGGGATGGTTCCTCTCCCGGAGCCAGTTCAGGGTGAATCTCAAACGGGATATCGGCCGATCGTTCCGCTATGGCGGCTTCCCAAAGATGCCTCCAACAGAGCAGAATGTCCGGCGGCTTTACCGGGACGTGATAGCTCCATACCTGGAGTAGTCTATAGGATGGGATATGAAAAGGACGATAAAATTCATGGAGATCTCATGAACCAGACTCAACAGAACAATGACAAACTCGCCAGCTGGTGGAACCTCGGGATCGGGATCGCGTATGCGTTCCTGGTATTTTTCTTAATATGGGTGGGATACCGGGTTTTTTTAATGTACAATGCGTACCAGGCCGGTGATATCGGATTCATCCAGACTGAGCTGCTCGGATATGTGGTATTTTGTGCCATATATTTCGGGATTGGGTTTATTCTCAGGATGAAGAAGATACTTTAAAAATTAATTATCCAAAGCAGAATTACTTTCTTCATGTATTCCAATTAATTGGGCGAAATATTTTCTCTATAACCGAGGGTTCCTGTTGGGGCAATGAATCGAGAGCCCTGGTCATATAATCAGTTCCGGAATTAAATTCGTCCATCGCCTTCTGGCGGGCGCCGTTTTCGTAGTCACCTCCACAGATCCCGGAACAGTATTTCAGACTATCACCGATCTGTTCAAATTGCATCATTGCCTGGAGGTAATTGTTTTTTGTTGGTTCCCAGGCACCATATATCAGGTATCCCCTAATTTGCAGATCGTCGGCCGTAGCTTTATCCGAAAGCTTTCTGGCTGACTCCTGTATTTCTAAATAATTCGTTGTTTTCATATTATCTGAAAAATCATCCATAAATGGCTTTAAATCGTTTGCGGATTGTCTGATTCGTGTTCGCAATGCGCTGTCACGGTCTTCCAGAGCACAACCCGAGACCAGCATCAGGATTACAATCATGAGAAAAAGGACGAGCACTCTTCTCATAGTCCGCAATAGATGTTATAAGTTGATATAGATTTCTAAATTAATATATTCAAAAATTAATAATTATTGAGGTTGTATTAGATATATAGTAAACAGGGAAACGGAAATAACCAGAAAAACCGATGGTAATTGACAACCCAATTGACAACTTAAATGAAAACTATCATTCGAGATTATATCGGGCACCTTCCCCAATTTCCCTCCTTCAGAGAATATTTTGATCTACCTTTCTTGTCAATACTTTTTAAGACTGTCTCGAAATATGGAATATCTCGATGATATTAGCAACCCTAAGGGACTCATGATCATTAATAAATCGATAATCCTCATCTGGCGTTCGGAGAGAGCTATTCAATTCGCTCTACTTTTTTCCGGCACTGAAAAACCGGCTTAAGCTGAATCCTCGTTTTTTATCTGTTTCCTTTTGCTCTGCCTGTCTTGCTCCGCAATATTTACAGAACACCGAATTATCGGGGATTAATTCCATGCATATCCTGCATGGGACCATTACGGAAGAAGGCACTTCAATAACAGGTTCCGGTTCTGGTTCCTGTTTGATAATAACCGTACCTTTCGTTACATCAGGTTCCGGTTTCTTGAACGAAAATAGCGCGAATTTATTTTGTTCTTTTTTTATCGGCGGGGTAATCTTTGCACCGCAATACGTGCAAAAAGGTGTTCCTTCGCGGTATTCATTGCCACATACACTGCATTGATGTTTACCCGGTAAAAGGTCGTCATAGGTCTGTTTTTTCCTGTGAACCCCTTCGTCCGACATTTTCTGGTTTTTGCGTGCAATAGCATGGATGTAGCTGAACATTATTTCAGCCTCGTCACTTCGTGGGTCACCTGACTGCCCGGAAAATACCATGATTATTTTCTTTATCTCAGCGACTCCCTTCGTTTTCCTGCCCCGGACGGAAACGACAAACAATGGCTCCCCTGCCTCGGTCTCGTAAAATTCTATATCGGCCAGGTCCTTAAAATCGATATCAAAATTATTTTTCCTGTTCACGTGCCCGAAGATCAATCGCCGGTCGGTGAGAAAGAGGGTAAACTGGTTCTCTTTGATAACAATATCGGGAGTTTCCCTTATGAGACGTTCTCCCCGCTTAAGGCCATATTCGACCATATCCATAGGAAATGAAAGCGGATTGTATTTAACCACTTTCTCATAAATATATACGATTTAAATAGACTATATATTCAAAGTCAGGACGACAAACGGTATCGGGAGCGAAAGGGCACAGGAGGGACGACAGCATCACCGGCCAGCCACCATGGCTGTGATGACCGTCTGTTTTGTTACAGTCTACCGTACTCAGGCAATTGAAGGGCCATGCCGGACATCCGATTCAAGCAGTTGCAGGTTATAATTGACCTTTCCGAGTGAGAACCCTGTTATCCGCTTGTAGGATTCAATCAGTTCAATGGCTTCGTAGGGGTGTTCGAGTTTCACCTGGAGCCACCATTCTCCCTGTTCCCCTTCAGCCTGAGGAATTCTTGAGAAGGAAGGGTCGTCACCATTTCGGCTGCCACATCGCTTCGCTGCGGATGCTGGGACCGCCCCGCCATTCCCCGGTCCTCCAAACTGGTGGAGCGAAGATCCGCTCTGGCCGGGGTCGCGGCTGTTCACTTTTTTCTTCCTCACTCCGTTTGCCTTCATCCTGATGAGGCACGGCCTGACAGCTTCGTTTGTCGCACATTGTCGCATACACTATACTTATTTTTAAATATATATATTCTTCCGAATTAATTCTATAGTCACTTCGGTGCTCGTCATAAATATATATATTAATATAGGACTAATATATAAACAAGAAAAAACTAATATAATCTTTCCAATCTCTGTTGATAGTAAGAAAACCTGTGATACAATCTGTACCGGATCACAAAAAATTGTAACCCTGGGGGGATTACGCAAGAGATGATTGAGAATCTTCTGCTTGCATGTTAAAAATTAGTCATTGCTCTATTTATAAATTATTCACGACCAGGGCGGGAAAATGGGTGTTCAGGGCCTGAAAAACTTCAATCCACAGGATATAGGCGACTGGTACAAGAAGGTATGCTACCAGATAGGCCGCGGGTTCGATAAAAATCCTGACCCCGGTATCACCAAGCTGATCTACCAGGCCGACCTCGAGATGACGCCCGGTCTCTTCACCTCAATATGGATCGTTACGACGATAAACTGTACCGTTGCAATGCTTGCAATTTCAATTATTCTATTCACCGCCCCTTTCAGCCCTTACAGGTCTGCAACGCCGTTCATCTTCATCGGTTTAATGACTGGCATAGCAGCAGCAGGACCTGGCATAGGGTTTCCGTTCTATCTCTCTAATAAGGTCTCGAACAAGAAGATGGATATCGAACGCCAGTTACCATATGCGCTCGCATTTATGTCAATACTTGCCAGTTCAGGAGCAACACCACTTGAGATCATCCGGAGGATTGCCCGGGAAGATTATGGTCATATCTCCAATGAATTTAAAAAAGTCCTTTTCAGGGTGGATATCCTCGGAGAGGATGTTGTAACTGCTATGCACTCACTCGTTGCCAACACACCTTCCGACCTGTTCCGGGATCTCTGCATCGATGTGACCAACATTATCTATAGCGGAGGTGGCCTGAAGTCATATCTTGAAACCAAATCAAAAGAGCTGATGAACATCCGCCGGCAGACGTATAAAGAATTTGTCGATTCGCTTGCGGTTTATGGTGAAGGGTATATGGGTGGAGTGGTCATGCTGATTATTTTTGCAGTACTCGGGATCGTAATTAGCGGGGCTCTTGGTATAGAATTAGGACCTTTCACCCCCCCGGAGCTATTCAATTACACCATTTATCTCATTATTCCGCTCGTCAATGTGATCTTTCTCCTTGCCCTCGGGGTAAAATATTCCACGAACCCATGACATCCCTAAAAGAGCACATCGAACGATTGCAGATAAAATATGATTTGAAACGGGAGTATTTTACGATCGGCATTCCAGTTGTAATCGCTATTCTAATGATTATTATCGCTTTTGGACTGGGGCAGGTCGAGCTTCCCGGAGCAGCCAACCAGACCGCTCAGATAAGCGATAAGGAAAAAGCATACCAGGAATTAATGGCCCAGTTGAATGCGGAGAATGGCGTAACTCAGAATACATCTCTCACTACCCAACCAATCGCAACTCCAAATCAGAAATGGGGGTTGGACCAAATATTGATATTTGCAACATTGATTGCAATAATTCCCTATTCTGTCGATATTACCATCCAGAAGAGAAAAACAAGGAGGAAAGAGGAATTATATACCGAGTTTTTATTCAAACTATCAGAGCTAATGAGAGGCGGACTGGATCCGATAAAGGCAGTGAAGGAACTCTCGAAAACTGACATGGGAGATCTTTCGCCCCACGTCAAAATGGCGGCTACTGCACTCACGTTTGGTAAATCTTTTGAAGAATCAATGAAAAGAATGGCAGCTTCCCTTCACAGTGAAATTATCAGGCGTTATACATCTCTCGTTGTACAGGCTTCGTATAGCGGTGGATCAGTATCCGACCTGATTCTTAAATCCTCAGAAGATATGAGAAGTATTATTGGTATCGAACGGGAAAAAGAAGGGAGTCTGAGCCAGTATACTTTTATTTTTTACTTTGCGCAGGGAATTATTGTTTTTATTGCGTACATTATGATTACCTCGCTGCTTCCCTATCTTTCTGGCATGGGAGGGACGACGTTACTTGGAGGTGGAACAAATCAACTCGCAGGGATGAATTTTGCCCTTGGATTTTTTCATCTTCTGATGATCAATGCGTTTTTCGGGGGATTAATCATTGGAAAAATCACGGAAGGCGATGCTAAATATGGTCTTAAACATTCAGCAATCCTGATGATCGGATGTTATATTGCAAGTATG
>DATKKE010000003.1:0-53942 GCA_035543455.1 Methanoregulaceae archaeon | reverse complement strand
GCCCGAAGCCGCGGGCATCGAGGAGCAGGGTCTGGGCTGGAAAAGCAGTTTCGGCACTGGAAAAGGCGGGGATGCAATCGGCAGCGGTCTCGAAGTTACTTGGACCAATACGCCGACGAAGTGGAGCAACAACTTCTTCCGAGTCCTCTTCGAGAACGAGTGGGAACTGACGAAGAGCCCGGCCGGTGCGAACCAGTGGAAGCCGAAGGGCGAGGCAGTCACCGGCACGGTGCCGGATGCCCATGATCCATCGAAGCGTCGCCCGCCTGGCATGCTGACCACAGACCTTTCCCTGCGGTTCGACCCCGCCTACGAAAAGATCTCCCGGCGCTTCTACGAACACCCGGACCAGCTCGCGGACGCGTTTGCCCGGGCATGGTTCAAGCTGACACACCGCGACATGGGTCCGCGTACACGTTATCTCGGCCCGGAAGTTCCCGCCGAAGAGCTCATCTGGCAGGACCCCATCCCCGCCGTCAATCACAAACTGATCGATGCACAGGACATCGCCTCCCTCAAGAAGAAAATCCTGGCTTCCGGCCTGTCGGTTTCAGAACTGGTCTCGACCGCCTGGGCGTCGGCATCCACCTTCCGTGGCTCCGACAAGCGGGGCGGCGCGAACGGTGCCCGGATCCGGCTGGCTCCGCAGAAGGACTGGGAAGTCAACCAGCCGGCCTGGCTGGCCAGAGTGCTGAAAATCCTGGAGAGTATCCAGAGTGCGTTCAACAGCAACGCCTCCGGTGGCAAGAAGGTCTCGCTCGCGGACCTGATTGTCCTGGCCGGCTGCGCCGGTGTCGAGCAGGCAGCGAAGAATGCCGGCCACGAGGCGACGGTTCCATTCACTCCGGGACGAATGGACGCCTCGCAGGAGCAGACCGATGTGGCCTCCTTTGCCGTACTCGAACCGAAGGCGGACGGCTTTCGAAATTACCGGGGGGGAAAATTCGCCGCATCTGCGGAGGAGTTGCTGGTCGACAAGGCTCAGCTCCTGACCCTTACCGCACCGGAGATGACCGTGCTCGTCGGCGGTATGCGTGTACTGAACACTAACTTCGGACAGGCCAAACATGGCGTCTTCACGGAGCGGCCCGAGGCGCTGACTAACGACTTCTTTGTGAACCTGCTCGATATGGGTACGGAATGGAAGCCGGTATCGAAAGACGCTGACATGTTTGAAGGACGCGATCGCAAGACTGGCAAAGTCAAGTGGACCGGTACGCGTGTCGATCTCATCTTCGGTTCGAATTCCCAACTTCGGGCTCTGTCCGAGGTCTACGGAAGCGCGGATGCGCAGAAGAAGTTTATCCAGGACTTCGCGGCGGCCTGGACAAAAGTGATGAATCTTGATCGCTTTGATCTCGCCAGATTGTAGCATAAATGTCTTTCATGGTTAAGAATCTCACAAAAACGGATGAAGATCTCACAAAGCGAGTAGCAAGGGGAATGAATCTTTGAGAAATCCAGTACCTGGTCCGCGTATAATCTCGTGGAACATCACGCTCCGCTGCCCCTTGAAATGTGCCCACTGCTACGTGGACGCACGTGAGCAGGAGGCAGAAAAAGTGCTTTCCACGGAGGAGGCATTCGGTGTCATTGACCAGATCCGCCAGACCGGGAAACCTGTTGTAATACTGAGTGGGGGCGAACCTCTTATGAGAGCGGATATCTTTGATATCGCCCGGTACGGTACTGACCAGGGTCTCCGGATGGTTATGGGTTCTAGTGGGATGTTAATAGATCAGACGAAAGCGGCACAGCTCAATAAGGCTGGAATTAAAGCAGTAGCGATAAGTCTCGATTCCACAAATCCAGCCATCCAAGACTCATTCAGGGGTTTGCACGGTATATGGGATAAGGCCGTGCAAGCGATCCGTAATTGCCGGGATGAGGGAATTGCCGTACAGGTCAACATGTCGGTTATGCGTTCAGATATCAGCGAGGTCAATTCGGTCATTGATTTAGGGACATCCCTTGGTGTGCGTGATTACCAACTCTTCTTCCCGGTGCCCACAGGAAGAGCCCGGGAGATCAAACATGGGAACCCACAGGAATATGAAACTCTAATTCGCCAGATCTTAAAGAAATACTATAATAGCAGCGCACATGTCCGTCCTACATGTGCTCCGCAGTTTCGCCGTATTGCTGAGGAACTTGGGATAAAGAATCCTGCGTGGGGTAGAGGTTGTATCGCGGGTATCAGTTATTGCCGGATTTACGTGAACGGGGACGTAACCCCATGTCCTTACCTTCCAGTGAGTGCCGGCAATGTCCTGGAGACTTCGTTTCCGGATATCTGGAAAAATTCTGAAATCTTTGCAGCACTCCGCGACCCCGATCTGCTTACCGGGAAGTGTGGTGTATGCCGGTTTAGGACGATCTGTGGCGGTTGCAGGGCACGGGCATACCGTGGAGCGGACACGTTTTCTCATCGATGGTGTGACGGTCTTGCCCCACCAGATCAACTCATTGGGGACCTCTGCGGTGAAGATCCTTATTGCCCATACGAACCGCAGGAGGTTGTAACCTGACAGATCATGCATTACCCGACCCGGGGGATTTACATATTCTTGATGCACTTCAGGACGCAATCCCGCTGGAACCCCGTCCATTTGCAACAATTGCACAACGAATAGGAATTCCAGAGAAGGATCTGCTTGACAGGTTGAAATGGCTCCAGGATGAGGGTATTATCCGTGGCATATCCCCCACTATTGAATCCCGGCACATGGGACTAACTGCTGCCACCCTGGTTGCCTTCCATGTTCCAGATGAAAGAGTTCACGAGATCGCGACCATTATCAACAGTTACCAGGAGGTATCCCATAATTTCCTGCGGGAGCATTACTATAACCTCTGGTTCACTCTCTCTGGGAAAAACGATGAGAGTATAAAACGAGTGTTTACAGAAATTCTTCAGCGTACTGGTGTTCCGGATACGAATGTCATGAATCTTCCAACAGTGAGAAAACTTAAAGTGGACGTACGTTTTTCTTTTTTTAAAAACAGGGATCAGGAGGGCACTATTGGATAAGATTGATCTGGCCCTCCTTGTTGAACTTGAAAACGGACTTCCCCTAGTGGACCAACCGTTTGAAGAGATCGGAAAAGGGCTGAATCTTAACGGCAACGACGTCCTCCAGAGAATAAAAAATCTTCATGCCTCTGGAACTATTCGGAAATTCCAGGCACGGATCAACCAGAGGCGTGTCGGTATTGTTGCCAATGCCCTCGTCGCCTGGAAACATGTTGATTCATTAAAGGGTGATATGGGACCCCTGTTGGCATCGTTCCCATGTGTTACTCACTGCTATGAACGTCTTCCTATACCAGGCAGGTGGGAGTACACTATCTATACCGTACACCATGGATATAGCAGGGATGAGGTTCTTACTGAAATCAGGACACTCGCGGATCATATCGGGGTCCACGATTATGTGGTCCTTTTCAGTACCGAAGAGTTCAAACGTGTACCAAATGTCAGAGTCCGGGAGAATGGGAGTCATATTTTATGAACCGGATTACCCAGTGTTTACATGGTCGCGGAACGTTGAGTGCGGTGATGCAGCACCGGCACAAGCCGGTTGGGGAGATCCCGAGTAACTACCTTGCCTTTTCAGGTCAGCACAAGCCCGTCGTGTTCTGGAATCTCACAAACCGGTGCAACCTTAATTGTCAACACTGCTACAGCCATTCGAGCACATATTGCCAGACCGACGGGGAGCTCATAACACCCGAAGCTCTCGGTTTTATTGACGACCTTGCCGCTATGGGCGTACCGTTAATTTTGTTCACCGGTGGGGAGCCTCTGTTACGAAAAGACATCTGGCAGCTGGCAGATCATGCCGCTTATAGGGGAATAAAAACAGCCTTGAGCACGAATGGCACTTTGATTACAGAAGAAACTGCCCATAAGATCAGGAATTGCAGGATAGAATACGCCGGTATCTCTCTTGACGGGTCCAAGCCAGAGACTCACGACCGTTTTAGGCAATCGCCTGGAGCTTTTCAAAGAGTTGTAAGCGCCTTCGCCCACTGTCGTAGTGCCGCAGTCCGGTGCGGAGTGAGGGTAACCCTGACAAAGGAAAACTTCAATGAACTCGAATCCCTTGTAGATCTTGCCCTGGAGCTGGGTGCATCGAGGTTTTGCCTGTACTGGCTGGTGCCCTGTGGCCGAGGAAGCGATGCGTACGAGCGATTACAACTCGGACGCGATGAGGTGACTGAGGCCCTGAGTCTGCTATACCGGAAAGCAAAGGAGATCGATCCGGAAGATATGGAGTTTCTTACTGTTGATGCTCCCCAGGATTGCATCCATCTGATCCAGTCGATGGAGAGGGATAACTCACCGGACCTTTCGGATGCACAGGACCTCCTTAAATCCTTAAAGGGAGGTTGTAGTGCAGGAGATCGTGTTGCTAATATTGACCCCTGGGGAAATGTCTATCCCTGCCAGTTCGCCCGGTCCCCGGATTTCTTGATCGGTAACATCAGGAAGAAACCTTTTTCAGAGATCTGGGCTGCGGAGGATGATCCGGTGCTCGCCAGGTTCAGGGCTGGTAATTTATCAATCGGGGGGATATGTAGTAATTGCAGATATTTCCAACTCTGTGGTGGAGGTTGTCGTGTCAGAGCATATGCCAATTCCGGTGATTTTTCAGGAGAAGATCCATTCTGCTATATTGACCCGAATATGGATATTTCTTTTTTAAGAAAAGCCTGATTTTTAATTGAAAAATGATTAAAACAGAATATTCTTTTTTTTGAAGGATTGGACCTGGATAACCCATTTTCCTAGTGCCTATAATCTTACATTCCCCTTCTCATCAAGGGTCTATGTAGGATTGTATGCGATCTCCCACAGGAAGCCGTCTAGATCTGCAAAATAACCGTTATAACCTTCCCAGAATACTTTTTGTGCTCGCTTGACGATTTTTGCTCCGAGTTTCTCGGCCCGTGCAAAGACTTCATCGACTTCGGTTTCATTTACCCTTCAGTAGGCGCTATTGAGACGGCCTAGGCTGGAAGGCGGAGGTTCACGACGATATTGCCCTCTTCCCCCTCACTGGAATCATTTTTAGGACTGCTATTTCCTCGCTCACACAAAGTCGCCTAACGGTAGAATTGTTCTATGAAGATGAAAAAGTTCTGATTCTTGGATTCGAATTGAATTTTCCTCGGGTGACGCCTGGACCCCGGTTGATAATTACTTGAGGTAGTGTTGTAGTTGCCCTTCGGGGCATAGAGGGAGTTGGGAGGTCCAACAACCACTCACTATTTTACATTCTTGTTGTTCCATGGATTAGTGGTCGTTTGCTTTACTTCGATTGATTATAAGTATTAATGTCGATTATTGTTTTCAATTTATTAACCAGCAGCAAAGGGAAAAAGGCAATTCGAAGTTGTTTGCGCCATAGCGAATTAATTATAAGAGTTCCCTGCTAGGATGGTGGGGGGATCACTGGGAGAAAGTGGATCCGGATGATAAGAAAATAGGATATGCGGCAGGGTCCTGATAATTATAAATTTTACGATACCCAACTTGCGCGATTACACTTTTCGAAACAATTAATGCAAAAATATGGGATTATCGCAGTTCGTTTAGCTGTTCCCCGGCGGCTTAAAAAAAGAATTTAAACAATATTTGAGCCTATTTTATAACTTTAAAGCTGCTGGAGGTTGTATTCAGATTTATCCTAGATTAAAAAATAATATACAAAAAAACGATAAGGGATTGGTATTGTTATAGTCTTTTGATCAAAGGGATAGCAGTTAGAAACGGGACGAAATTATAGCCATTTATCCATTGATGCAGAAAGAAGAACCAAGGCGTAATGTGAGAGCGGAGGGGGCACGGAACGAAAGGAACTGGAGTTACACGAGGACGCGAAAATTATGGCCGGCTTTTTCTATTAAGACATAAATATAGATATCTGAAGGTTCCACATTCGGAACAGATAATTCTGAGATACTAACATGAAATCTGGACGTCGGGAATTCCAAAAAAAAGATTGAGTCAGCGCGAATTCTGTACCGGGTCCATGCAGTGAAGCAGATGTTTGATCGGAAGATATCGGAGAAGGAAGTTACGGATATTGTAGCTCATGAAAAAGTCATTGAAGAATATCGGGATGATACCCCATACCCAAGTTATCTCCTTCTTGGTGAAGGTAATAACCGGCCGCTCCATGTCGTCATGGCATACAATAATGTAGATAATGAGGTAATTGGTATCACAGCGTACGAACCTGATCCATCAAAATGGGAATCGGATTTTATGAGGAGAAAAAAATGAAGTGCACTATCTGCAAGATCGGCACGACAGAACAGGGAAATACTACCGTCACCCTCAACAGGGATGATTTCACCCTTGTTGTTAAGGAGGTCCCGGCCCAGATCTGCACAAACTGCGGCGAGGATTACATCGATGCTATTGTAGTCAGAGAGTTACTTGAATTGGCTGAGCGAATGGCAAAGAATGGTTCTCAGGTCGATATCAGGAAATATATGCCGGGAATGGCAGCCCCGTGCTGAATCTTTTTTTGGGTTTCCCTTGGTAAGCTGGCCGCCTCAGTCAATTTGATTATATTCGGCGACTTCATCGATCATTACCGTGTCAGAGATTTATAAAATGCCGTAAAATCTTTCTGAAGCGGAAGATGTCTCTCTTTTTCCCATTTTCTTGATGAGCTTATTAAACGAGGTCACCAGTTCTCCTATATCATCGTTCGTCATCACTTCGATCTCTGAGGTCTTGGACCGCCTTCCTTACCGCGGAAATTGTCCTCGGTCAGGAGGGGTATCACATAATGGCAGAACAAGACGAGATAGTGGAATTCATGCTTAATGTTGCTGAATATCGGTTTGCTAACAAAAGATGTCGAAAAATGGATTAGAAAGCGAGCTAAAAAATCAGAGCTTGCTTAATCGTTCATGGGCCTTTTCATTCCTCTTCATGGAATCATGCAGATTCTTCTTTTCAGCAGGAGTAAGGCTCACGGGTGGAGGTATGTATGAGAGATTACAAAATCGATATGGGGCAGGCTCGGATTCCTGGCTTTATATTTCATACTATATTTGCGCGATTGCACTTTTTGCAATAATTAAGTAAAAATAGGGGATTATCGTGGTCCGTTTGGCTGCTCCCCGGCGGTTTAAAAGAGAATTTAAGCCATATTTTAACCTATTTTTTGGATTGGACATTTCAGGCATTTACATTTCAGGGATAAAACAGATTTCAAGAGGGGAAGGTTGCAGAAAATATTATATTGAAACCAAATGAGGGATTGACTCTTGTTGTAATATAAAAAAATTTGAGCCTATATTTTTTGATAGATATTCCGGCGGTGTCCAACACGGACGATAAGGATCACAAGTTTTTGGTGGAGAATATCAAGAATAACCCGGTACTCACCAATATGGAGCGAATAAAGAGGAGAGTCTCTTAACCGGTACACAGAACTGATCGGGTCGTCCTGGATCTGCTCCAAAGTGGAGATAATCCGGGCAGTTACATCATTCGGCAAATTTTTCAAATCCTTAATTGCACGGGGAGATATAATAATCTCGTATGGCATTTCAGAGAAGCCTTAATTCTTTTTTGGCGTCCTTAAGCGTGTAATATTTGCCGTCCCGTATCTCTTCCAGGGATTCAGCTATTGCCATACGGTCCTCCTCCGTTAAAGGTTCAGGATCTATCATCCGATCTAACAACCGGCCTATAACCGTATCATACGATTCTTTCGGATGTATTTTCAACTTGTTCAACCTCTCCCGATTTTCAGGACTGATCCGTAAACATGGTGTAGACGATGGCATACATTAGTATGCATCTGTAGGCATATTATAATCTTCGATATGATATTACTCCAAACAATCGCATGGACTATCTGCTACTGATCACTGCCTTCTCAGACATCTTTAACACGCCGTAAAGCCTTGCTGAAGCGGAAGATTTCTCACTCACTCCCATTTTCCCACCTTCAATGAATCTGGATTTCAATCCTTCGTGATAGAGTTTCTTTGTCCCTGGTTAGGATATTTCAATCGGAGGCATAATTACTTCACAACATTGTCCACAAATAGGAAAAAGATTGATATAATCTCCTGCCCTCCGCTCTCGCGATTTCGCCAGACGAAATCCTTCGCGAAGCCGGAAGTGAGCGGACAGGAGGTTCCATAAGGAATGTCCCCTATTTTTATAATGAAACCCCCCCAATTCGAATATTTCAAGGCACATTTTGTAACGGAATAGTCTTCAAAGCCTCACTTCGATACCTTCATATCAGGTGTCCTATTCACTCTGATCTATGGAACAACACCGCTCCTTTCCCTGGGGCGTCCTCCTCATCGTCAGTCTGGCTGTATTCATCCTGGTCATCGACACTACCACCATGGAAGTCTCCATCAATGCTCTGGTGCATGACCTGAACACCAGTGCCTCAACCATCCAAACAATCATCACCATCTATACCCTGGTGAAGGCTGCATTCATGCTGATCGGGGCAAAGCTTCAGGACTTCATCGGGAGGAAGCGGGCGTTCATGGTAGGTGCTGCGATTTATGGTGTCGGGAATTTCACGGCCATAATCAGCCAGAACGCAGCCATGCTACTCGTAGGCTGGTCGATACTTGAAGGAATCGGCACGGTACTGATGCTCCCGGCAACGGTAACGTTCATTACCGGGACCTACGAGAGGAAAGAGCGGGCATTTGCCTTCGGTGTCTGGGGCGGGATCGCCGCGGCTGCCAGCATCTTTGGCCTTATTTTCGGCGGATACCTGGTCACCTTCTATTCCTGGCGGTGGGCGTTTGCCCTCGAGCTGGTCATCATCATCATTATCTTTGCTTTCCATCGGATGCTGAAGGAGACCCGCCCGACAGCACCCTGGAAGAGCTTTGATCTTGGGGGTGCGCTCTTGTCGGTTCTTGGCCTTATCGCCCTGGTTTTGGGGTTCCTCCTGGTAAAAGATCCGGCAGAATGGGTAATAGTTCCCATCCTCATCACTGGAGGAATCGTCCTTCTCTTCGGGTTTTACTTCTGGGAGCGGCGGCAGATCAGGAAGGCCAACGGCATCCTGGTAGATGTGACCATCTTTTCTGAATGTTCCTTTTTTGCTGGGAATGTTGTCGCCATCGGCCAGAAATTTATTAGTGCCGGTTTCATCTTCATCTTCCCTTTGTTCTACGAGATGGTCATGGGTGCCACCGCATATGAAACCGGCGTCGCCCTTCTGCCAATGTCTCTTGCGATCGTAGTTTTCTCCATCCTCGGCGCCCGGCTCGCATCGTGGTTCGAACCAAAATACGTTCTCCTCGGAGGAATTATCCTCACCGGAGCAGGACTGGCAGCCCTCAGGGATGTCTTTTCCCTCACCACCACCGCCCATGACATCATCCCCGGAAGTCTTCTGTTCGGTTTCGGACTTGGCATCGTCCTTTCCCAGGTGACCAACCTCACCCTCTATTCCATCCAGAGCGAGCGCCAGACCGATGCGTCAGGTATCTATAACACCACCAGGCAGTTGGGAAGCTCTCTGGGAACGGCAATTATCGGGATTGTCCTGGCCCTTGGCTTCGTCCATGGGCTGTTTTCTGGTCAATTATCGCCCCTCCCTCACGGACAGCCCCTGTTGTCAATCGGGATAAGCGAGGCAGCGGTCAACCAAGGGATGGAATGGGCGTTTGTGGCGATGATTCTCGTGGTTATCGGCATGTTTATTGCAGGCTTATTCATCAGGAAGACGGGGAAGATCATGTGAAGGGGCTGAAGGCAGAGTATGAGAAAACTCAGGGAATGGGCGAGTCTCTCCAATATTGCTCCTGACCTGGATGAATTAAACAAAATGAAAAAGGGGTTTACAGGTCAGAGCCGGAATTGGTTCAGTTTATCATTGCTTCCAACGGCTATAAAAAGAGGAAAATGGGTATTGCTTCTCTTCAGGATGGAAAGGCACTGAACCAGACATCTCAAAAATGCCGGTGCAAACGATCAATATTTGGCACATGAATTGGTCTATTCCGAGAGATCTATCAAAATAGCGCTTAATACCGGAGTTCTTACCAAGATGGATATCTTGTTCATCCCGAACGGAAGGCTGGAAGGGGGATCGGTCCCGTCCGGGCAAGTAAGATCACCTGCACTTTGATGGGGTGGGGCAGGCTCCTTCCAGAACCAGAAAGCAATGGTATGAAGATTTAACAACAAATAAATAATTGGTTAATTAGTATTATTTTACCCAAATTTAGGGCAAGAGCTGGATAGTATGAGAAAAGAAATTCTATTGGTATTTGCCTGCTTCTGTGCAGCAGCCGTATTAATTGCAGGATGCACAACACCAACCACGACACCACCGTCAACAACACCGGGGACAACCGCCGTTACCACGGTTCAGACCACAGTAACAGTTCAGACAACAGCATCCCCTGTAAAGAATGTGACACCTGTTGTAAACGTAACGACGAATGCCAGTGCCGCTAAAACAAATATTACGAATGCCAGTGCTGTGAAAACAAATATCACGAATACTAGTGCGGTGATGACAAATACGACACTGAAATCCGGTACTTCAGGTTATTAACCAGGAAAAGAAACCCTTTGAATCAACCGATTTCCCACAACTTTTTCTTAATGAACGCTTCCCTTTCAAGGATTTTTTTCTCGTGTGAAAACTGTTTCCTGTTTATTGAACGCAGATGAACATATTTTGTAATACCGCTTTCCTTGACGACTCTTCCCAATATTCGGAACGCTAACTTGTCCGTGAAGGGATCCCCTTTCCGTGTAACAAAAACAAAATTCTCGCCAGATGCGTCACCAGGATAGTCATTTTTCCAAATAGTGAGGTAACCGGTAGCCAGGAAGTATGGTGCCGGATTCGGTACCATTTTTCCATTTGAAATCGGGAATATTCCCTGCTTATCTGGTTTTAAGTCCTTCCATCGTAGCTCACAGGCCTCCTTCGTCCTCATGCCGGTCTCAAAGAGCAGAGCAATAAATGCGCGATTTCTGCTGTTTTTGCAAGCTTTGATGAGCTGGTATGCATCGTCAAAGTTGAGGGCCGAATCAGCAGCTCTTTCCGGGCCCCGGATTTTGATTTTATGTGAAATCATATCCCTTGGAATTGAAGACTCTCCATGGTCAATGAGCCATCCATAAAATTGCTTAAGTATTGACAGTTGATGAACAATGGTCGCCGGATTTCTATTCGATTCCTTATATTTGGCCACGCCGTCAAACAGGTCATCAATGGTATTTTTTCCGTACTCTCCGATATACCGCCGGAATAAAACGAGGATGTAAAAAATATTGTACCGGGTGACAGAGCTGTAGTCCTCGGTCTGAGATCCATTAAGATACGCTTTAATGAGGCGGGCATCGCCTTTTGTTATTCTTCCTTCAGCTACTGCTTTATCGATAAGGGAATTGGAATATACATGGACGTTCCCGGCCATTATGAAGGGGTAAGAGTGCTGATATAATAAAAATATCAATCCAATTAAGACAAACCAATTGTGCGTCCAAAAGGTAAAAGAATGTACTATGCGGCGAGGTACAGATTCCTGGTTTTATCATTTATATCACATTTGCGCGGATTTTTTTTACTAAGTCAGTGTAAAAATCTAGGTTGATATTTATCCGCCTGGCTGTTCCACGCCGGTTTCATATCCGAAAGTTCAAAATCTCAACGATCTTTGGATACATTCCCCGATATCAAGAAATAAATTTATACCTCCATCCCCGGTGACTCGTGCCTTATAATTCGTGTTTATTTTTCCGGATCTGCATGCTGGAATACGTTAATTGTTCTTAATCCGGTCCGATTTTATCCCAAGAAACCCCGTTGGAACAAGACTCGTTGCAAGCATCACCATGTTGATCTCCTGGTGATTAATCCAGGTATCTGTTTCCCTGTTTCTATCCTTCATCCAGAATTGTTCAATCGTTTCGGCAAGCGGGATATACTCAGCCAGTGACTGAGTATAGCGTCTGTGAACCTTGGTAAATTTTTCCAAATTTTTGCCGATTAGTTCATTAAGATATTCTATTCCCCGAAGTCCGATAGAGAGCCCGAGTTCCCTGAATGCGAGACGACTTTGGGCTGGCAACTGCAGGTATCTGCTCCCCGAAAAGAACCCGACCCCCTGCAGGGCAGAACAAAGTACTGATTCAAGCAGTCCGGATAAACGGGAATTGTAATTGACGATCAGGTCGCCAATTCTTGTGGCGTCGAACAAGAGTCCTCCGATCCCTAATGGATCGTCAGTCACGAGATTCCCGCTATCGCAAATAGTTCTGACATCCGCAATCTCACGTTCAAGGCCCGGGTGCAGGACTAATCCGAAATCCATGGCTGCACTCTTTTGCAGGTTCTGGTACGTAATAAAACCGTCAAGCGGGTCATGCTGGCCCATAGACATAACCTGGGGATAGGTCAGATCGATGCTCATTTTCCAGTACATCCTTTTTACCTGCCCCGAAACAGGGACATAGGAAAATTTCTCCTGAGCTGTCCTGGCGAGTTCAATCGCCCACTCGATATATACGGGATCACGGGTAACCCGGCTCACACGGTTCAGGGCATGCATCCACTTGGTCAGGTAATGGTAATATTGCCCGTCCCTGTCCCATTCGAGCTGATCATCAAGAGCCTCTCCGGATTTTCGTTCACTCATCGGTTTCCCAATCCTGAGACCGCCTGAAACAGGATGTTTCCCGCCCTCTGTTTCAGACAAACCGCTGATCCATCCCTTCCGGGGATCATCGGCACGATGACGACCGAGGGTATTATGTACCTGGTTTACCAGGCGCAATCCGAGGTTCAGGTACCGTCGTTCTCCCGTTACATCGAAGAGACCAAGATAATTACAGACAGCAAACGAATCAGTCCAGAGGTATCGGTCTGGATGGGTGGTTTCTGGTTCGAGCCCTGTTATTTTCGAAAAATCGAGCATAATTTCACGGGCCAGGAAGATTCTCGCAGTGGTTGTCATATTATTCTCACGTCGATTCAGCATTATACCGGGGATAAAGGCCTTTGATATCCTCAGTATGAGCTGCAATACTACCAAATGGGTATGATTTTGCAATAACCGGCAGTCTATATAGAATTTTGCATTATTCACTCGTTCTTTTTTCGAATATTTCAGGCCGTTTTATCCCGGATATCGATCACAGGGTGCAACCCATTTAAATAGATACCGTAGTCATGTTCTTGTGTTTAATTTCGAAATTAAAAGCAGAACTATAAAAAAGGAACAACATACAATTTTATATTGAAATCTCCCAATAATTGCGGGCCTGCTCGACCGCATGCGGTTACTACCTGCAAAGTCTGCCGGGTCTGGTTACCGCTTATCCATCAAGAATCCTGTTATGCCCCCTGAAGCCCCGTCCAAAATTCACCTCGGCGTTACAACCAAGATATTCATCGTATTTCTTACGCTATCCATGGTTTCGCTGATCCTTGTCAGCTTTATTGCATTTACAACCCTGAATAACGTCGGAAACTATGCCGCAGAACGGAGTCTCTCTCTCGGTGACCAGGCTGTGCAGGACAGCGGCACTGCCCTCGAAACAAGCGGGAAAGAACGTCTATTGTCCCTCGCAAAGGACCAGGCCGATATCAGCAATGTGATCTTCGAAAATGTCGAGGGAGAAATGGCCATTATGGCTTCCTATGCAGGGTCGCAAATGGAATCCCCAGTTTCGGATATATCGAATCCAGGCTATTCCCAGGCAGAACGTCCCCCTTCGATATACAATGCATCTGTCTATCTCTTCGCCCCCGGAATCGTTGAAAATACCTCCTCACCAGAATTCAGGGCACTCCATGGTATGGATACGATATTTATCCCGGTGCTTGCCTCAGATCCCCATCTGGCCAGCGTCTATGCTGGTTCCGAATCCGGGATCACCCGGCTATATCCCTGGGCATCGGGTATCGCTCCCTCGTTCGACGCCAGGAACCGGGGCTGGTACACGGCAGCGATGTCTGCAGGTTCTACTACATGGTCAGCTCCGTACGTCGATGTTACCGGTCGCGGGCTGATGGTTACCTGTTCACGCCCGGTCAGGAACGACGAAAATGGATGGACTTGGGTTATCGGGGCTGATGTGACAATCGAGACCATCAACCAGCAGATCATCAATACCCAGATCGGGAGATCGGGATATGCAATGCTCATCGATGAAAAGGGGAACATCATCGCCAGGCCAGGGGCAACTGCCGGAAGCCGGCAATGGGATGAAATATTCGAGATGGAGAATCTGTCAGACAGTGAAAATCCCGGGTTACGCGAAGCTGCTGCTGAAATGATAACGGGTGGCAGCGGTGTGAAAGAAGTACAATTCGGGGAAGGAGATAAATTTGTTGCATTCGCCCCCATAAACAGCACGAACTGGAGTGTTGTAGTTGTCATGCCGGTCGATGAGATTACAGCCCCGGCTAGGGATACGGGGGCAAAAATCAAGATAGCGACAGGTGATGCTGAATTGCATATCCAGGAACAGGTCGATCGGATGAAACAGGCATTCCTGGTACTGTTTATATTGTTGTTTGCCCTGATTGCTGGCCTGACAATCGTTTTTGCCCGTGTGATCACCGATCCATTGCGAAGACTATCGAAGGGATCGGAAGAGATCGGACACGGAAATCTTGATTATAAGGTGGAAGTCCGGACGGGAGATGAATTCGAGGACCTCGCTCAGTCATTCAACACGATGGGCAGCGACCTGAAAAATTATATCGGGGAACTTAAACGGACCACGGCAGAGAAAGAGCGGATAGCTCGGGAACTTCAGATTGCGAGGGATATCCAGCAAAGTTTTCTGCCGGACAGTGTACCGGAGATGCAGGGCTTTGAACTGGCGGCATTCAGTCTCCCGGCACTCGAAGTCGGCGGCGACTTTTATGACTTTATTCCCCTGTCAAATGGTTGTTGGGGACTGGTAATAGCCGATGTCTCTGGTAAAGGAGTGCCTGCTGCATTGTTTATGGCACTCTCCCGGACTCTTGTCAGGGCAAGCACGTCAAAAAATCCTTCGCCTTCTGCTGCGATAATGGAGGCAAACCATCTGATCGTGCAGGACACGCGCATCACGAGCATGTTTGTCACGTTATTTTATGCAATCATCGATCCGGCACTCCGGACCCTGACGTATGTAAATGCCGGACATAACCCGCCGATGCTCTTCCAGACCGGCACCGCTGATGTTACCTTACTTCGTGCAGATGGGATCGCACTCGGTGTGGTTGACGATATCGTCCTGAGTTCGGTGAAAATCGGGTTAAAGAGCGGAGATATTGCGGTTCTTTATACCGACGGTCTGACCGAAGCCATTAATGAAAAGGAAGAAGAATTCGGAACAGAACGCCTGAATGAGACGATTAGGGCGAGTCAACACCTGCCTGTGCAGGAAATGGTCCGTTTTATCGTTGATGCGATCATGTCGTTTGCAGGAGAACAACCTCAGGCCGATGATATTACCATCATCGTACTAAAAGCCGGATAAATTGGGTCCGACACGATAGGGAACAGGTACAGAGCCCTGGAAATAAAAATTCAGTAAGAGATAACCGGGGAAGAAATAACCCCGGCAGCCAAGACATCATATTACGATTCTCTTGTTGTCAATCCCGATGATCAGATTTTTGAATTGATCTCCGTATTCGTTAAGAATTGAAAACCGATCGTCCAAAGTCCTGTATTCATTTGCGTCAAAGTGTATCAATACCAGTTTTTTCGCGTTGCTTTGCCGGGCTATTGTGATTGCGTCCTCAGGGTTCAGATGAGGCCAGAGGGGATTGGTCTGACCCGTTTTGAGGGAACACTCAGTTATCAGCAGATCCGCGTTCCGGCCCAGTCGTATCGCATTATCGCATATTCCGGTATCCGTACAAAAGGCAATTATTTTTCCGTCAATTTCTATCCGGTAACCGAAACAATCTGTTGAATGAACCAGTTTCCTGGCTTCAACCCGGAATGGTAAATCATGACCTCCCTCGTGCAGTTCGCACATTGTAACAGGATAAGAATAGTCCCCAAATGGTATGGTAAATGGCTGATTCACCAGGGTATCCAGATATGATTTCGTACCCACCTGTCCCACTATCGTCAGGCCTTCCGTAAAATTAAATTTATTCAGAATATGTAATCCTGCCGTGTGATCGAGGTGAAAATGGCTTAAAAACAGGTAAACAGGTTTCGGCTTTTTTATGCACCGGTCCAGCTTATAGATGCCGTTCCCTGCATCGAAAACAAGATAATAGTTCTTCGAATCAATAAAAACGCAGGTGGTGTCTCCGGTTTTTGTATCGTACCATCCGTTTGTTCCAAGAAGTCGCAGTTCCATAAGGGTGAATAGAGAAACTCCGTCATACTAGTATTTTTAATTTTTTCGTTCTGTTGACATACTGAAATTAATAAATTCCAGTATCTTCTCGATTCATCTACAATATGTTTGGATTCAGACGCTCCCGGGGCTCCGCCCCGCTGCTGAAGGCGTCCCCGGTCAGGATAGTGAGAGATCTGAACGATTATCTTCCTGCTTCATTGCCGTGTAACCTTTTCCAATGGCTATCCTGATGGGGGGCAGGGAGGTGGTGAAAACCTTCCTGTCAAGGCGATGGATAAACCCACTGAGGAATTTGACGGAGCCATTTTCTTTAAATAACTATCCGGCTTTTATCTTGTTGATACGGTCGAATTTCCCATCTTATTTTAACCCGTATAACCATGGGGAAAATCTGATGCTTTATCCCTTCTGACAATTTTTTTCATGCAGAGAAAAAGAGATTTTTATCTTCTCCGGGCGTATACATGAAGGTATGGCAGGTTATAAAATAAACCCGTTAACTGGCCTGTTAATTCTTATTATTGGCATTGCATTCATTGTCATTGCATCCGTGTTATTTTTTGTGGGAAATATATACGGGATGCTTATCAGCGTGATCAGTAGTTTTATTTTAATTGTTGCAGGGAGTATCATTTACTTCTCCGGAGAAATAGTACAGGCCTGAAAAGATACGGCAAGAACCCGGATACACTCCGCCAATTTTATGACTCTTTAAAACAGGAGTTGTTCTCAGACGGGTACTTTTCTCTCCTGGTTTGCAAGAAGTGCCAGTCGGACTGCCTCTGCATGACCTTTCACCGATACGTTTCTCCAGACCTCAGCAATAATGCCATCAGGATTGATCAGAAATGTTGTGCGGACAGTACCAAGAAATTCTTTGCCAAATATCGTCTTAGGCCGCCAGGCGTCATACAGTTTCAGCACTTCGTGATTGAGATCGGAAAGGAGTAAAACCGTGAGGTCATGACGATCGATAAATTTCAGATGGCTTTCAGGGGAGTCCTGGCTTATGCCGATCACCTGTGCCCCGAGGTGTGAAAACTCTTCCATCGCCTGGGAGAACTGCATGGCTTCGAGAGTACAGCCGGGCGTATTATCCTTTGGATAAAAATACAGGACTACCCATTTACCCCTGAAATCCAACAGGCAGGTCTCTTTTCCTTCTGAATCGGGAAGGCAAAAAGGAGGGGCTTCTCTGCCTTCATAAGGGTCAGCTGGTTCTTGCGGCATAATAGTCAGGAGGTTATTAAAATGGGAATATAAAAAATATCTGGAAAAATCCTTATATATTTCGAATAACCTGGAATTTCCGCCTCGAGATGGATCGTACAATACGCATAAATAAAGTATAGTAAAGGAATGTAAAATTATCCGGGCAGCAAATTATCATCCCTGATCATCACGTTTTAATGTTTTTTCGATAACGCCGATGAGTTCCGACGGCCTGGCCGGTTTTTCAATGACGTATTCAATGTATATATTCCGCTCTTCAAGTGCCTCCCGGACTCTTTTTTCCGGGAGTCCGGTATAGATAATCACGTCTGTTCCACCCAGATCTGCGATACGGAATATCGTTGAGAGGAAATCTATACCATCCATGCCGGGAAGCTTCACATCAAGGAGGATCAGGTCGGGTCGGATGCCTTTCATCAGCGTTTCGATTGCCACTTCCGCCGAGTTGGCAATGAGGGTATCATAATGGGAAAGGTATTTTATGAAATAGGAAAGGCTGTCCGCAATATTTTCATTATCCTCGATAATGAGGATCAGCGTCATAAATGATACGTGTTATGTCGTCTTGTTATAAATCAACGAGCTTAGTCTGGTAAACAGGATACTTGGCATATTGAACCGCTAGATCATCACTATCTGGAAAAGCGTGGGATATTTTCTCATAATATCAAAAATTATTGTTTTTCCAATCCACAAACGCCCATGTATCATCTCTCTCATGCTACTGATCTCCGCGAGATGTTTCAGCATCTCCACCGCCCGATCATCGGTAATGAAACAGCTGTCACCCACTGACGAATCGAAATAACATGGAACGGGAAGACGAAGCCTCCTGGAAAGATCGTTGGGGAGTTTTGTCCGGAGGGTAATCAATGTGTTTTTGCTAAAAAGGTATTCCCCTCCCCCTTTTGTGACCAATCTTGTTCCTTCACCATCGATAAGATCGGGAAGAGTTCTCCTTTCGGTAACAATACCCTTGTTAATTTTTGAAATCTCAAGGTTCATCCATCGCATCATAACAGATTCATCTGAAATAAACGGGCATGCAGGCATGATATTTTTATATACTCCTTTCAGGTTTTTGTGCCTCGGGAAATAAGAATATCCCTGGTACTAAAGATCGTATTGAGACAGTCTGAAAGGTTTACCTGCAGCAATGTTTACTCCGGACCACTGCACCCACTGCTTTGAAGGCCTCTTCAATATCGTCGTAATTCGGAATGTGCTGGTCCCGGAGAATCCGGATCGCCGGTTTCATACTGTCTCCTCCGAGAAGGCAACCGACAGTCATTTTATGGGTGCTTTTTGAGAACCGGGTAATCTCCTGTGCGAGGTGACCGGGATCGAGGACCGCGGAGGGGACGGCAATGACAAATGCGATATCCCAGTCGTCCTGATGCCGGATCATGATGTCGAAAGTCCGGGCGTAACGTTCGGAACCCGCATCTCCTATGATGTCAACGGGGTTTTTATGGCTCCACGTATCTGGAAGAAGTGCATTCAACTCATCGAGAAGAGGACTGGCCAGTTCGATAAGATCGATACCGTAACGTTCGGCATAATCAGAAGCAAGCACGGCGAAACCCCCTGCCGATGTGAGAATCAAAGCCCGGTTACCTTTTGGATATCCCTCAGAAGCGAGAAGCTCTGCGACTGAAAATGCATCCCTGAGCGAAGTGACAGAAATAACACCTGCCTGCCCGAAGGCAGCCTGGTAAACTTCATAATTCCCTGCAAGGGAACCCGTATGTGACGATGCAGCCACTGTGCCTTTTTTCGAAGAACCGGATTTCAGGGCTATTACCGGTTTTCTTAGTGCTACATCCTTTACTACGCGAAGGAACTCCCGACCGTTCTTAATCTCTTCTATATAGAGAATTATCGCCCGTGTATCAGGATCCGCCTCTACGAACCTGAGGTAATCAGTAAACCCCAGATCAGCCTGGTTCCCGACACTGATCACCGCAGAAAAACCAATTTTCTCGGGAAGGCTCCAGTCTACGATAGTGGTGATGATCGCACCGCTCTGGGAAATAAATCCGATATGGCCTGGCTGGGCGCTTATCGGATCGAATGTGGTATTGATATCTTTATGGGGAAGCATAATACCCAGGGTATTCGGACCTACCAGCCTGATCCCCGTCGAACTGATACGCTCAAGAAGAACCTTTTCCCGTAATGCTCCTTCAGGGCCCGATTCCCTGAATCCCGACGAGACAACGATAGCGACCCTGGTACCTTTTTTCCCCAGTTCGTCAATAACCCCGGCTACTGCCGGGGCAGGGATTGCGATAACTGCCAGGTCGACAGATCCCGGTATATCTCCAACTGAAGGAAAGGTTGTATGGCCAAGAATTTGTGCATGGTGCGGGTTGACCGGATAAAGGTCCCCGGGAAATGTGAGGAGGTTTCGTAGAATTGCGTACCCGATCTTCGCCGGATCATCAGAAGCTCCGATGACGGCAATGGATCCGGGATACAACAAGCCCGGAGCCATTTCATCATGTTGTGCTATGAGGGTTTCCTCCTGGTCTCCGGATACATAGATCCGGGTATCAACCGCGATCAACCCCTTCTTGTAAAGAATAAGGGGATTAATATCGAACTCCTCGATTTCCCGGGAATTTAAAAAAAACGAAGCCACCGAAGAGATTATGGTCTGGAGGGCAGCTTCATCGAGGGGAGGGCGGTCACGGTATCCTGAAATGAGCGGGTAACCCGACAGGGATCGGATCATGGTCGTAATATCTGTGCCGTCAACCGGAAGAACCCGGATCTGGTAATCCCTGAACAGTTCGACGAATACTCCGCCAAGACCAATGGTAAGAATTTTTCCAAACGAGGGATCTTTTCTCCCCCCGATAATCAACTCAAGACCCGCAGGAGCCTGTTTTTCAATAATTACACCGATAATTTCTGCACCGGGCAGGTGACTCCTGACATTGCCGATTATCTGATCGAAAGCATTTCCGGCCTGCATAACATCATTTATACCCGTAACGACCCCCCCGGCATCTGACTTATGGACAACCTGCGGCGACAGTATCTTCATGACGAGAGGAAATCCCATCGTCAAAGCCAGTTCTTCTGCAGATTTCCTGTTCGTGACGACCTTATACTCGGGGACCGGCACTCCCATTTCATTCAGCAGGGCATAACCATCGGGTTCAGAGAGTAATTGTTTCGTCATGAAAGTGATTCCTTTCCCTTCGCAGAGAATATTTTATCCGATCCCTCATAATCTCATGCGATAATGATCGTTGTAACGATCGCCGGAGACCTTATTTCCAACAGCCATTTTTTAACCCGGACATTCCTGTTGAAGTCCCTGCGTACCGGGTTTCCCGGTGTTTCCGTCTTTTGATAACCCTTATCCCGTCTAATACGGATATACTGGTGATGCAGGATAATAAAATTCTCGGGAGAATACTGAGAACATCGCGTGAAACACCGGTTTTTTTACTCTCAGAATTATATCCGCCGGGATCTGGCGGGGAACCCGATCGGAAACACGTCGAATCCATTATGAGCCGTTTGAGATTATTCGGTATGCTGGTTGAAAACAAAGGGGCTGATTACCGGATAACGAGGCGCAGTCCCCTCCGATTCACGTTATCAGAGAAGGATCGTGTAATAATGCAATCATTTCTCGAACGGCCGGAAGTTCCCGATAAGCTCCAGATGTTAGTGGGAGACTATATCCGGAAAAAGACGGGCAAGGAATGGCAGCATCCCCTGACCCTCGAACGAATACGGTCTGCAGTGATGATGCAGAAGGGAGAATACTGGCATGAGGGGACGAGAAAGAAGATCGTCTATAACAAGGGATACCAGGTTTTTGCCTACCTGGCATACCAATTCCCGGTATATTATATCCAATTTTACCATATTTTTCTGATGCTGGCAGAATCAGGGTTGTTAAACGATCATATGACTATTCTCGATGCCGGGAGCGGTCCCGGAGCGACAACTCTTGCAATAACAGACTTTCTTCGCAGGACCGGACATGGGACGGCCGATATTTACGCGATTGAATTATCGGAAGAGCAACGGGAAGCCTATACATTTCTCACCTCGGGTTTTTCCAGGGGAGTAAAACAGGTCAATATAAATCCTGTAATTGAGGGAGATATCAGTAACATCGACAAGGAAACATTACCCCGTGACGTGGGTCTGCTGGTATTCCAGAATGTCCTGAATGAAATGTCCGATCTCAATCCGGCGGACCGGGCAACTCTGGTTAACAATCTCTCGGAAGTCCTGTCACCCAACGGGATTGCACTAATTGTTGAACCGGCGGATCTATCCAATTCTGTTGGTTTGAGAGAACTGGCAGGCGAGCTTTCACGGAGGTACGGATTTATTGTGATTTCACCCTGCATTCCGGGATGGACAAGGAGTTGCAGGCCGGAACGCTGCTGGAGTTTTGTTGAAAAATCTCCTGTCAGGCCTACGCGGCTCATGGATGCCGTTTCCGACCATCCCGAATCCTACCGGTTTCGTAATACGGATATCAAGTATTCCTATGCAGTATTATCAAAAGATCCGAAAAAAGCACGAAGGGAATATCTGCATTCCGATAAAAAAACCGCACCGTTATCGAGCCTTTCCCGGCATATCGGAAAGAAAATCAATGTCTGTGCTGCAGTGATGTCCGGTGATCTCGGAAATTCCCGGACACACCTGTGGAAATTGTGTGACGGATCCCCCCAGAAACCAGTATATGCCGTCATGCCATCATATCATGGTTCACCGGGAAATCTCGTGCTCAGGACCGCATCGTATGGGCAGGTTATCAGGTTATCGGGAGTCCTTGTGAGATATAATGATCAGCACGACTCCTATAACCTTCTTGTTAACCGGGATACCAGGGTGGACATCTCTTGAGGGGTACGGTCGAAGTGAAAATTATAGGGTCGGGTACGAAGAAAATCAAAAAATGCGGGATCGTGCCAGGATAAAAACTACTTCTATCCAATGTTTTCGAAGCCAGGAAGAGTTATATCCGCATTGGATGCACTTAGTGGATGCACTTCTAAGATATGGTGTTCCAATATCCTGTCCTGCACGGCCTTTTCTTAATTCGCCTGCGCAATTTTCTTGGGTTTGACATTTGAAAGAGAAATCCCGGATCCCAGGAACAGCGTCGGGCTTAAAAATCTGCTATGATTCCTGGTAATAATTACCAATCCGCCCCGGGCTGAAGTGGCAACTGCCATAGATTTATTGGAGAACAGGAAAGAAATAATTTCATGAGTATACGGAATTGCAGGGAATTTATTTTTGTTTGTTGCATTCTCATGTTGTTCTCCTTCATATTATTTTCGGGTTGTAGCGAAAATCCTGTCAAAGCCCGGGAGAATTTATCTAACACCAGTATATCGCAGATCAATTCGACCGACAACGGAAGTTCATCAAACAATTCACCGGGTATCATCAACGCCAGCGGGAAAGGGTCTCCTGATCTGTTGAAAAACGAGCAGAATGTCCGTTCGATTCTTGATGCGGACTGGAGAGCATTCCGGATAATAAATATGGATCTGACGACCCGGTATCTTTCCCTCGACCTTTTAAAAAGCGATGACATCAATTACTTACGCTATTCTCTTCTCCCGGAGACCACCGATAACCTCGATGCGATCAGGAGAAATCTTGAAACACTCCAGCCGGCGACACCCGAGCAGGAAAATGAAACAATGACCCTCATTATGATGACCAATTATACGGTTCTGAAATACGAGACACTTTCCGAAATGTTGCACGCGACGCAGTATGCAAATATGCGCGACCCGGTGATGTTGAAATCCGAGATAAGGAAGGCAAAACTGAGCGTGATGGATGCGCTGGATATCGTCAATTCTAAAGATCTGGATACTTATCCAAGTAAGTACCGGGACCAGATCACAGCGGATAAGCGTGAGCTTGACGATATGATGTCCCAGATAGATTCGTATACCAGGTCGATATACCAGACTCCGACAGATTAACCAATTTTATACTGCAATCATTTTTCTCTACCGGTAATCATGTGTCTTTGGAAATGTTGTTCCGGGGCTTTGCCATATCTTGATAATAACGGCGGGTCAATAGCAACATGGAGTTCCGGGGAGTTCCGGGAAATGAGGTCGAATAGCAGTTTTATCCGTGTTCGGGATACTGCGGGAGAGAATATACCGCCGGGATGAAAGAGGCGGCTGCTGAATGAAACACATTCTGTCGATTCGGGATCTAAAACGGCCGTTCATCGATGATCTGATCCGGCATGCAGGCAGGATCGCATCCAGAAAATACAGCCCCGATGCATTGAAAGACAAGGTCCTTGCCCTCCTCTTTTTTGAACCGAGTACCAGGACCCGGATGTCTTTTGAAGCGGCGATGGCCCGGCTTGGCGGAACATCAATATCGGTCGGAAGTGTCGAAGCCAGCTCCGTGGCGAAAGGGGAGACGCTGGCCGACACAATCAGGGTGGTCAGCGGGTATGCCGATGCAATTGTCCTCAGGCACCCGAAAGAGGGAGCGGCTCGCCTCGCCTCTGAATTCGCCTCCGTCCCCGTGATCAATGCAGGGGACGGCGCAGGGCAGCATCCCTCCCAGACCCTTCTCGATCTCTATACGATCCAGCAGTCGATGCCCCTGGACGGCATCGATGTCGGATTGATCGGGGATCTGAGGTATGGAAGGACCGCTCATTCACTTGCCTATGCATTATCGTTGTACCGGAGCAGAATCCACGTAATTTCCCCGCCAGGGCTTGAACTTCCACCGGCCCTGATACTGGAACTTCGTGAACGGGGCACCGAAGTGGTGGAGCACGAGGACGTCGGGGAGATAATTCATTGTCTCGATGTCCTGTATGTCACGCGTATCCAGAGGGAGAGATTTCCTGATTCGGCGTCGTACTTCGATGTTGCTTCAAGCTATCGGATAACGCCGGAATTACTGCAGGGTGTACGCTCTACCCTGATTGTTCTTCATCCCCTGCCCCGTGTGGATGAAATAGATCCTGCCGTCGACGACCTTCCCTATGCCCGCTATTTTGAGCAGTCGAAAAATGGCGTTCCCGTGCGGATGGCGATGCTTGAAGAGGTGTTGAAATGACAGGAGAGGAACGTCCGTCTGAAGGGCTACTGATAAGCCCTATCAGGAGGGGTACGGTTATTGATCATATCACTGCCGGCGAGGCCCTGAATGTGCTCAAAATTATCGGTATCACCGGGACGACAACAGAATCGGTAAGCGTCGCAACCAATGTCTCAAGCGGAAAAATCGGAAGGAAAGATATCGTCAAAATCGAGAACAGGGAGCTGAAAAAAGATGAAATGGACCGTATTTCCCTGATTGCGCCCGTCGTCTCGATCAACATTATCCGGGATTTCAAGGTTTTTTCAAAAAGCGGTGTCGAACGTCCAAAATTTCTCGTCGGCGTAGTGAAGTGCCCGAACCCGGGATGTATCTCGAATGCCCATGAACCTATCAGCAGCAGGTTCGAGGTCCTCCCGAAAGGGCTTCACTGCATGTATTGCGACTGGCTCATCACCAGCGATATAACCGGGCATCTCATCTGAATTTTTGGTTCTTTACCGTTCGCTGATAAGGTGGCCGTGGGCATCAATCTCTCCCCGGTATATCCTGGTGCTTGATATCCACCGTCCGTCTTCCGCAAGAACGCAGGTAATCTGGTGGATATCGACCTTATGGGCACCCCGTTCCTTTCGCAGGCGGTTGATCTCGCTCGCGACAGGCAGCGTTTCTTCAGAAACAACGATTGCATCGAAATCTTCTTCAAGTGCAGTACCGAATCGGTCAGATAATGCTTCGATCTTCCATGGCGTGCGGTATCCTTTTTCTTCAAGAAACCTGGTAAGGTTCTCTTCCCTGTCAGAAAACGGTTTCACAGGATGCTGTTTTACCCGTGCGAATGCATCGGTCGTAAGGCCGATTGTTACCATGCCCGAGGGGCCGGCCAGTTCAAACGAACGGGTGAGGAGCCGTTTATGGCCATCGTGCAGGGGGTCGAACGTGCCCCCGACCATAACCTTCATTCATTTGAATCGTTAAGCTGCTATGGTATTATGAGTATGGATACAGGTTCAGGAAACCCTGAATTTATCGCACCGGATGCGACGATTCTCGGGGATGTATCGCTCTCCGGGAAGGTCAGCATATGGTTCGGAGCCGTCGTCAGGGCCGATAAAGACCGGATCAGCATCGGCGAAGGTTCAAATATCCAGGACAATGCCGTCGTCCATACGAGTAAAGGATTTCCGGTCCTCATCGGAGACGGGGTTTCCGTAGGTCACGGGGCGATCCTTCATGGTTGCACCGTTGGCAACTATGTCCTGGTCGGAATGGGTGCTATAGTAATGAACGGCGCAGTGATAGGGGAACGTTCCATTCTTGGCGCGGGAACAGTGATAACAGAGGGAACCCGGATACCTCCGCATTCCGTCGTTCTCGGAGTGCCTGGAAAGGTTATCAGGCAGACGACCGGGGAACAGGACCGTGGAATCATCCGCAATGCAGAAAGTTACATCGAACTCGCAAAACAATACCGGAATGACTGACGTACTCATCATCGGGGCAGGAGTGACAGGGATACAGGCAGCCCTGGACCTCGCCGGCCATGGCATACATGTGCATCTCGTCGAGCAGGGGCCGGCTATCGGGGGCCACATGTCTCAGCTCGACAAGACTTTTCCCACCAACGACTGTTCAATGTGCATCCTCTCCCCAAAAATGGTTGATGTCAGTCGACATCCAAATATACAGATCCATACCTGCACGGAAGTCGAACGGGTCGAAGGTTCGAAGGGTCATTTCAGGGTTACGCTGAAGAAGAATCCGAGGTATATCGTAGAGGACCTTTGCAATGGTTGCGGTGACTGCGTAGAAATCTGCCCCATAGAGGTCTATAATGAATTTGATGCGGGAATGGGCGTGCGAAAGGCGATTTATAAACCTCATCCCCAGGCCGTGCCTGATATTGTGATCCGGGACCCTGAACACTGCATCGAATGCGGACTCTGTTACGATGCATGCCTGCCAGCCGCTATAAAGAGGGAGGATTACCCCGTAACAACGGAAATAGAGGCAGGAAGTATCATTATTGCGACTGGATACGGGGTATTTGATCCCAGGAAGAAAGGACAGTTCAAGTACCTTGAATTCCCTGATGTCATCACGAGCCTTGAGTTCGAACGCATGATCAATGCAAGCGGTCCGACCGGCGGCCAGTTAAGGCGCCTGGTTAACGGGCAGGAGCCGCGGAACATCGTATTCCTCCAGTGTGTCGGTTCCAGGGATGTCCAGCTCGGCCGCCCGTGGTGTTCCTGTGTCTGCTGTATGGCTTCGATAAAAAATGCCATTCTAATCAGAGAGAAACATCCTGGTTCCGCAGTGACCATCTGCTATATGGATATCCGGGCATATGGCAAAGGATATGAAGAGTACCGCGAACGTGCAGAACGGGCCGGGGTAAGGTTCCTTCGGGGTATACCTGGTGAAATCGACGGATTACCGGATTCCATGGCAATTCTTGTGGAAGACAGCGAGACGGGCAAAGTCGAAGAGCTCCATCCCGACCTCGTGGTACTCGCTGTCGGGTTGGGACCGTCGGCAAAATCCGCTGAACTTGCAGAAAAACTCGGGATTTCGCTGGAAAAAACGGGATTCTTTAAATCTCTCGATGAAAAGGTGGGGGTGGTCGAAACAAACCGTCCCGGAATATACATTGCCGGTACCGCGGTTGCACCGAAAGATATTCCCGACTGTGTTGCGATTGCAGGTGCCGCGGCAATGAAGGCATTTATCAGCAGTATCAGGGACTGAATCTTCGATGCAAATGCAGAAAACTCTCTGGTACGAGGTAGAGGACGAACGAATCGGCTATATCAACGAGACCCTGCTGCCTGCGGAATTCAGGATTGATTATTGTTCCGCAATTCAGCAGCTTGGGGACGCAATCAGGACCCTCGCAATACGGGGAGCTCCGGCCCTCGGTGTGGCGGGTGCATTCGGTGTCGCTCTTTCGGCACGGACCTCCCGGGCATCATCACTTCAGGAGTTGAAAAATGAAGTGGAAATTGAAGCCCTCCGGCTCTGTGAGACCAGACCCACGGCCGTTAATCTTTCCTGGGGGATCCAGCGTGTCCGGCGTGCTATCAGTAACGCGTCGACTGTCGACGAGCTAAAAAGAATTGCGCTCGAAGAGGCGCAGAACGTAGCTGCGGAGGATGCCCTCGTCTGCCGGAAACTTGGTGACTACGGTGCATCGATGTTGCCCGGTTGTTGTACGGTGCTTACCCACTGCAATGCCGGAGCACTTGCCTGCAGCGAATGGGGTACGGCGCTGGGGGTGGTAAGGTCGGCAGTCAGGGAAGGAAAAAATGTAGAGGTGATCGCATGCGAAACCCGCCCGTTGCTCCAGGGGGCAAGGCTGACCGCATGGGAAATGAAACGGGATGAGATCCCGGTCACGGTAATTACCGATTCGGCTGCCGCCATGCTGATGCGTCTTGGGAAGATAGACTGTGTGATCGTTGGTGCTGACAGGATCACAAAAGACGCAGTGTTTAATAAAATCGGGACCTATATGCACGCCGTCTGTGCACGGTACCACGACATACCGTTTTTCGTCGCAGCCCCGTGTTCGACATTTGATCCTCAAAAATCAGAGGTTGAAATCACGGTCGAAGAGAGAAAACGTGATGAAATTGCGGCATTTCCGGGACCCGTGATGGTTCCTGACGGCGTCCCGGTGATTAACCCCGCATTCGATGCGACGCCACTCTCCCTGGTAACAGCTATAATTACCGAAAACGGCGTCCTGAAGCCACCGTACGATATTGCGGGTGTGGCTGGGTTTGCAGGTAAAACCTTCGGGGTGCGATGATGAATTTTTCCGCGCCGGACCTAATGGTGTATGATTATACTCTTGTAAACAGCGTCGTGTTCTTAATCGGGGAGATAACCATTATCATTCTCATCGGATTGTTCCTGCTTGCCGTACTCCTGGTTACGATATCGCTGTATTCGATTCGAAAAGGGAGGATGATATTTCCTGGTTTTCTCAAAGCCGGTTTCACCGCTGTGGAAGGCCTGTCGAAAGCGATATTCCGCCTGTTCGGACTGGAAGACAGGGAGATGCAGACGTTTTTTATCCAGCTCCATAATTCGCTGAGCCTGAAAATCTTTGAAGTGATCCCTGTAACAGATCGGGCGGTATTCCTTCCCCAGTGTTTGCGATCGGCATACTGTCCGGCAAATCTTACCCCGGAAGGCCTGCGATGCATTAATTGCGGGCAGTGCACAGTCTCCAGCGCACTGGAAACCCTTGAAAAACTTGGATACCGGTTGTTTATCGTCCCAGGATCCTCTTTTATCAAACGGATGGTAAAAAAATATCGTCCCCGGGCCATTATCGGTATCGGTTGTCTCTCCGAGGTCAAGGAAGGGATTGACATGGCAGATAAAATGGGTCTTGTGGCCCTCGGTGTCGTTACCTTAAAGGAAGGATGCGTTGAAACAGCGGTAGACTGGGAGGATGTCTTTAGTGTTGCCCTGCTCGGAATCGCCCCCGATACAATTCCTGAAGAGATCAGGAACTCTCCCTGGCTTCATCCCTCCGATCATTTTTAGAGAACCGGGTTTTTTTAAAATAGGATATTGCAGATAGGGCCAATAAAAGCATGCATCCCGATGATTCCACTGAATCATCTTAAACAGCAGGAGTCGTGAGAAATATCGCACTCAGGGCGAAAACGACAAGAGAGGCAAACATCCCGTACTTGATGAGCTCTGTGGCACGGCTCTGTCTGATGCATTCGGGTTCATGGCACCTGGATGAACGAACTGCAGCATAGAGAATGATCAGGTCTACCGGGATGATACCTGCAATATACCAGATCCCAAAGCGGAAATACGGATAGAAACTAATCACAACAGCCCCGAGTGAAAAAGCCACTGCAACCCTTGTCGCAATTTGGATACCACAGATAATCGGAAGCGTTTTTGCCCCTTTCACCACGTCACCGGGAACATCTTCTGCATCCTTCATTATCTCGCGGGCGACCATGGCAAGGAACGTAATCAGGGCGATGACGATATTATTGACAAGCCCTAAAAACCCGGCAAAACCTCCTCCGAAAAGGAATATACTGCCCGAGAGGTAAGCGACCACGATATTTCCTGCAAATGGTGTTTTTTTCAACCTTGCCGCATAGATGACGAGGAGAACCGAATTAACAACAGCGAAAAAAATACAGATGGGCGTGGTGAACAGGCTGATCACAATACCGGCTGTGAAAAGAAAAATCGAAAACCAGAGAGCCTGTCTGGCAGAGATCTGACCTGACGGAAGGGGCCGTCCGGGCCGGTTGATCCGGTCGATAGGCAGGTCAAAATAATCGTTTATTGTATTTCCCGCTCCAGTAATAAGAATCACAATGATAAAGGGGAGAATTACTCCGGGGACGAGTGTCCCGGTGGCGAGAAGATAGGCCAGTACCGCTGCAAGTCCGGCAACAAACGAGTTGCCAGGACGCACGATACGGTAAAATCCCCGAAACGACATATGTTACCCGGCTGGATTCTTCTGATTATAACGATTCAATGATATAACAACGGAATAACGGGCGTGGGGGGATTTGAACCCCCGGCATTCAGCTTAGGAGGCTGACGCTATGTCCGGGCTAAGCCACACGCCCCTGCCTATATGAGTTGACAAGGGATAGGTATAAGGTTAACGAAACGCCAGATATTAAGGTCTATGGAATTAAAAGAGGCCGTAGAAGGGAGAACACACATTTTTGTCCCTGAGCAGGACGAGAAATCAGCATTTCCTCCCGGTACTGCCCCCGTCTTCTATAACCAGCGCATGGAGATCAACAGGGATGGAACCGTCCTGCTCATTTCCGTCATCAGGCCTTCCGACTATATCGATGCAATGGGTGCGACCGGTATCCGCGGCCTCCGGATAGCAAACGAGTGTGGAATACCGGTAACCATTAATGACCGCAATCCACACGCTTTTGAGATAATTCTCAAAAATGCACGGTCTCTCGGACTTGACAACATCCGGGTGACCGGGGAGGATGCCAATGTTCTCTTGTCGGGAAACCGGTTTGATGCTGTAGATATAGATCCGTTCGGGACACCGGCTCCATTTGTTGATTCGGCTGTCCGGGCTTCGAAAAGGTTTCTTTTTATCACGGCCACCGATACGGCCCCATTGTGCGGTGCTCATAAAAAGGCGGGAATACGCCGTTATTTCTTACATCCCCTGAATACAGAGTATCATGCAGAAGTAGGATTAAGGACGTTGCTCGGGTTTACCGCGAGAGAAACGGTAAAATACGACATGGGACTTGTCCCCCTGTTCTGTTTCAGCCATGAGCATTTTGTCAGGCTCCACCTCAAGATGGTTCGTGGGGCCCGGGCGGCAGACAGGACCGTTGCATCAATGGGATATATCATGCAATGCCCGGGATGTCCGTACAGGAGAGATGTCGGGGGGCTTATCCCGGAGGAATACCATTGTGAATATTGCGGAAGTACGCTGATTCCGGTCGGCCCGCTCTGGATCGACGGACTCCAGTCACCGGAAATTCTCGATTCCATGCTTGGAAACCTGTCATTGTTCACCTTTACACATCCCGATGAACTGGCAGGGATTATCACCCTGTGCAGGGACGAACTCCAGGTACCTGGATTTTATGATTACCACCAGCTGGCAAAACGGGAACACTGCTCGCCAATTCCGCTTGAAACTCTCCTGACATCACTGCATGAAGAGGGCTATCCTGCGACCCGCTGTCACTACCTCGGAACAGGAATTAAAACAACCGCTCCCCTCCCTTTAATTCTCTCAATAATACGGGGGGATTAAATCGCTGTTGCCATTGGTTCGTTATATTTTATGTAATTAGTTTCACTCAGGGCCGGGATCGTTCGCGGTATCGATCCAGATCGCATCTACGACCGGCTGAGGACACTATGGTATAGCGGGAGATACGCACAATCTGGATGTAAGCGTACCTCTCGAGGTGGAATGACAGAACGTGCGGATTTTAGAATAGTCAGCCGGGTCGAGCATATTTGCATACTGCGTCGCATGCAACATTTCGGAAGATGTCTGGTATTTCAGAACCGTATAATTGGTCATCATAATGAGGGTCATTCTGCATCTATTTCTTTTGGAGGTTAGTATTAATGTTCGATAATTATCGAAAGCAGGTCGCCGTCATGAATTTTATAAGGAAGACCAATGCGTTGTCCGGGATGTTTCACATAATCTCCCCAGACGCGGGCATACCGAAACCGGTCGACAAAATCACGGTGGAGCTTTCTGCAGACATCCTCGACGGTACTTCCTTTTCTGACGATCAGGGGTTCTTCAAGGTCGGCTTCTTCACCCTGGGGACGCAAAAATACCCTGATGAAGCCGAGCCTTTTGTATATCTCTTCCTTTATCTCTTCCATATGGTATCCGGTATGGGCTGAAATCATCACCGGGGGCATCTCGAACCGGTTAGTAAGGTCGTTTTCGATAGCGACCACCTGATCGCTGTCAATCAGGTCGACTTTATTGACGGCGATAAATGCCGGGATATAGACCCGGCTTGCAAGCATCGCATCGATCAGGTCTTCCTGGGTTGCTCCTCCCCGGATGAGGATATCTGCATTCATGATCTTCTGCTCGCTAAGAATCGCCCTGATCTCATCGATATCGAGCTCAAGGGTTCCGACCTTATGGACCCTGATCCCACCGTGAGACGATTTTTTAATGGTAATATCGGGTTTGGGCCGGTTAATTCTGATCCCGGCATCATAGAGTTCTTTCATGAGGACATCTACATGGCCCTGGTTGAACACGTCGACAAGGATCACGATCATATCGGCACTTCGGACAACGCCGATAACCTCCTTTCCCCTGCCCTTTCCCATCGCTGCACCTGCGATCAGTCCGGGAATGTCCAGGATCTGGATTTTTGCGCCTTTGTACTCCATTGCACCGGGAACAACGGTCAGCGTGGTAAATTCATAAGCGGCAACTTCGCTTTCGGTTCCGGTCAGCTTGTTCAGCAGCGTGCTCTTACCGGTCGAGGGAAAACCAACAAGGACCACCGTGGCATCGCCGGATTTCTTAACAGAGTAGCCTTCTCCGCCACCTCCTGATTTCATCGCACGGTTGACGGCTTCATCACGCAGCCGGGCCATTTTTGCCTTGATTCGGCCAATATGCTTTGAAGTGGCCTTATTATAGGGCGTCTTCTGGAGCTCATCTTCGAGCTCGTGTATCTGATCCTCAAGACCACTCATTCTTTCTAGTATTGGCAGGATATCTCACATATACTTGTGGGTCGGGAATGAAGGCTATTTTGAAGAGATTCTGACGATTCTCTAACCTTTTCATGTCCGTCCCATATTCAGGCCGGTATATCAACATGTTTAAGTAAAACGACTACCCATCTTGTTGAGCAGTTATTCCTGCATGCTGCTATAGTGTAGTCCGGCCAATCATGCGAGCCTCTCACGTTCGCGACTGGGGTTCGAATCCCCATAGCAGCACTCCGTTCTCAGGTCAAAATTCCCACCAGTGAAACGCCCGCTCAGGATAATTGTATCCATATCCGCGAAAAACGGAAATGCGTGCGAACGAACAGCACTACGAATATACCATCCCGTCACTCACGGCCAGCAAATTGCAAACTATTGCTATCTCTCATACTCTGCCTGCCTGCTGACACTCCGTGCTTCTTGCACATGTACTTTCAGGGTCCTGTTAAGTTGTCATGGGATGAGTAATATTCCCGATAGTATCTCCTAGAGAAATAGTCATATCGGATAATTGATCGTTCAAATCATTCTTGAAATTAGCATTTTTTAATCCTACGCCAAGTTAACAGAACCGGGAAGGAGTGAATAATGCTTTCATAGAGTACCGGGAAACTATAAATCCCTGGCAGGTTACCCGTATTTCCGGATGATTGGATCTCCCGGATTCCGACACCTTTAAAGTAAGAAGACATTATGTATTACTGAAAAGGAGCTATCTTCTTTCAGGCTGCCTGCAGCTAGTCATGATAGGGTTGCCGCGGGGATGAACAATGTTTGAAAAAGTACTGATCCTGACAGATTTTTCTGAACATGCACGGCGTATGCTAGATTGTGTCATGAGCATTCCGGGGATTCGTGAAATTCTTCTCCTGCATGTAATCGGAGACATCAAAGCTCCAATGGGAACCGAGACCGTTGAAGGATATGTCAAAGCGGAAGCTGAACGTTCCTTCCAGATAGAGAAACACTACCTTGAAACCCTCAACCCAACTCTCAAGGTAATTCCGGAATTAATAACATCATCTGATATTGCAGGTACAATTCTTGAGACTGCAGAAAAAAATGGTGTTGATCTAATTGTTGTCAGCGCCCATGGAATGGGCATGAAAACAGGATTGCTCACCGGCAATGTAACGACTTCAGTTCTATGCCGCATCAGCAGAATCAATGTCCTCGTTATGCGTTATAAAATCATCGAAACACTGACCGGGAAAACGCATGAGAAGTTCTGTCCGATGATTTTCTCCCGGATTCTCTGTCCGACAAATTTCTCTCCAAACTCTGATCGAGCAATAACCCTCGCCAGTTCGATGAAGGGAGTGGGAGAGATCATCATCCTTCATACAGTATCCCCGAGCGAGACAGGGGGCGAGATTCAGGAAGTTGTCCGGAAAGCGGAGATCCGGATCGAGGCAATCCGTGACGCTCTTACCACAAAAGGGATTCGATCAAGAGCTCTAGTAAAGATAGGACACCCTGCAAGCGAGATAATAAGAACTGCGGAAGAGGAAGATGTATCAGTCATCTGGATAAGCTCAAACAGGAAAGGCTGTTTTCATGATTTTCTATATGGTAGCACGGTGAATGACATTGTCATGAATACGAAGCAGCCGGTAATTGTTATCCGGATGCTGGATTAAGGGATTTTTTTAAGCCTGAATTTCTCAAATGGGCATCGGATGTTGATGTATTTTTACTACAGGAATTATAGGAGGGGGTTGTAGGTACTGGACTGGTGGAACAAATGCCCCCAAAAAGCACAAATTTTGGGGATTTAAACCATGAACAGGGGGTGCTTGTCCGCAGTTCACCTGCTCTAATGAAGCATCCGATGTTCAAGAAAATCTGATGATTTATAAGGCCATTTTGAAGAAAAAGATTCTGGCACACTGTCTCAAATCCCTTTGCAGCACTTCTCCCTGAACGTTAAATTCCTTCATTTTTCCGGGTATTATTGTAATTTATAAAAAATGTATCATCCAATTTACCTTTTTGCAGCCGCTACTGCCAGGTTGATATTTGCTATAGACTGGTCGACAGTAATTACTGGTTTAATATCGAAAATGATGTTCGGAATCCATTTCAATATCGAAGCATGTAACGATTTTTCATCTGTTTCGGCAAAAGCGTACCCTTCGCTTAAATCACTACAGATACCCCAGTCTGTCATGACACCAGATTTCAGATCCGCCCTCACCATCTCAAGCATTGATAACCATAGTTTCACACGCTCTTCTGGGTTCATAGGTATTGCCATTGGATTCATCGTCCATTTCATGTAATATTTCGTCACTCAACTCAACCTCCGCCGTAATTGTTGACTCTGATGATTCCTGTCACCTGTAACAAGAAAGGAGAACGTAATCTCCCGAAAAATTCCTGTAATTAATCAGAGCGATGTTTTATTTTAATTGAAATATGATAATACTAATGCACCTATAGAAAACCAGAACAATCATTTTCTTAATAATACACCATGTTAATGTGAATTTTATTGAATGATAATCATGAAGGGTTCACCAGGCGGTATTGACCTCTCGGTACGGTAATCTCGAACCTGGCACCCCCTGCCGGTTTCCCGGTTTCCCTGATTGAAAGTCCCGTAATTGAAAGAATTTCACGAACAAGGAACAGGCCGTACCCGGTATTCTTCCCATGACCATGCTGGAAGATCTCTTCTTTTTCTGAAATTGGGATACCTATACCGTCATCTTCGACGACCAGGTTAAGATCGTATTTCACCTGCTCATGCGTTATCAATATCCGGGACACATGCTCTCCATGACGGATAGCATTTTCAATCAGGTTGAAAAAAACTTTCTCGATCAGCCGATCGGTATATATTTCGAGGTCTGCGGCTTCGTTTACAACCTGGATACCTTCCTTATCGACAGTGGTAAGTACTTTTGTAATTATTTCTCCCACATTGACCCACTCCGGTGGCTGAGTTCCGATATTCTGGTAATCTCGTGTAAATATGATCTGCCGACGGATCTTTTCAGTAACCGATTCTGCCTTTTTAATCAGCATAACCGATTCCTTGTTGGTGTTCTTCACCGATAATAAGGAAAAAAAACCGGTCAGCTTGGTAAGTTCATTCAGTATATCGTGCCTGGTTATGCTATTCAAAAGGAGTATCTGTTTGTTTGCCTTCTTTATGGCTTCTTCTGCTTTTTTCCGGTCGGTGATATCGACTGCGATGATAACGATAACTTCCCCGTTATCACCCGAACCTGGAATTACCCTGCCAGACCATGCGAGGCTCCGCAATGTACCGTCCTTTGCTTTCCAGGTATTTTCGATATCATCAATGGACTGTGAAGTCCGAAGTTTCTCCAGGATTTTCTGATATATCTTTTCTTCTTCAGGAATAACAAGGAATTGGTCAACCTTTTTACCGAGCGTCTCAATCGCGGTATATCCCGATAAGGTCTCAAAATATCGGTTGACATAAAGGATGATGCCGTCAATATCCTGGATAAAGATGGCAGCATGCGCCGTATTCAGGATGGCCAGGTTTAATGCCGATTCCTTTCGAAGTTCTTCGTTTGTTGCAAGCAGTTCTGCAGTGCGTTCACCTACCCTGGCTTCGAGTTCTTTCTGATATCGTTTCATTTCCGTAATATCTTCAAGAATAATGGCAGCAGCCTGTTCACCCCGCTCGAAAACCAGGGGGATGAATTTCATTTTAAAATATGAACCGTCCGTAGGTTCCAAATGGATTTCCTGAACGGTTTCAGTACCCCCGAGTGCATTCTCGATGGCGACCAGGTGTTCCCGGGAAAAATACTGGACAATCACGGATTGATCTAATTTTTTACCCTTGAGTTCATCCTTTGAAATCTTAAAATATCGTAGAAAAGATTCATTGACATCCCGGACGAAAAGGTCCTGGTCTACGATCAGGATAAGATCCGAAGAGAGGCTGATTAGATTATTGAGTGGAAGGCGTTGGGTAGCATAAAATAATTTAGCCGGGCCAAGTGATCTCATGTCTGCCTGCCCGGAAATTACCATATTATTAAGATATTTAGCGGCAGTGGCCCTGTTGAGCTGAAGTTTTTTTGACACTTCTTCAATAGTCAGACCCTTTGGGCTATCAGCGAGCAGCTCTTTGATCCGTTCCAGTTCGCTCATCGTAATACCTATAGAATTAATTATTTCTTTTGATTATCAATAATATAAACATATCTGATTATAATTAAAGCATAAATTTAGTAATGATTATTAAACAGAATATTTAAATAATATTATTATGAATGATTGATCGCACGCAAAACAAACGATTAGTATATGTCATGTGGTGCTGGGGAATTCCGGAAATGTCCCGGATTTCAAAAAATTGGTTACAAAATCAACAAAAACGAAAAAACAAATGAGGAAGAGGTTTTTCAGCATGGAACGAGAGGGACTGGAACATGAGACAGCAGTCATCTGGATAAGGTACGATCTGATGATCGATGCCCGGTCTACGATAGATATGGTAAGAAATGAAGCATGGCTGCCGGATAACAAAAGGTTTCAGAGGATGAAACCTGCCCGGGAATTACAGGTAGCGGATTGATTTCACACGATGAGATGAGAGGATAAGATGTCATTTGCTGATACTATAAGATTTATGCCAAAACTGATGGGTAGGTTCTCAATAACTGTTATACTGCCTATTGCAGGGCATTCAAGCCTGGACACAGCCAATAGAAGAATTGACGGGATCTATCCCGGAGCAATGAAATCCGGATTTGCATGGGGGGAGATGTAACCATGAATGGTCAAAAGTCCGATGAACAAAGTAGGAATGATCTTTTCCTGATTGATAATACGGCGAATCCGTCTCCGCTGGGACTATGTGCGTTCGGTATGACAACATTAGCTCTGAGTTTTCACAATGCAGGAATAACTTCATTCGCAAGTCCCATTCTTGCGATGGCCCTTTTTTACGGAGGATTGGCGCAGGTGATCGCAGGTATCATGGAATGGAAGAAAAACAATACATTCGGCCTGCTTACATTCGGAAGTTTCGGATTTTTCTGGATTTCTCTGGCAACCTTGCAAATCCTGCCGGCATCCGGTCTTGCTAAGGCCCCGGGGCCGGCTGAGATGGCGGTATTCCTTGGGTTATGGGGATTATTTGCTATCGGGATCTTCATCTGCACGTTAAAGATGCACAAGGCGCTGCAAATGACGATTTTTGCATTGATTTTAACATTCATTTTACTCGTCGTTGCAGAACTTACTTCAAACGCTTCCATACTCATTGCCGCGGGATGCCTCGGAATAATTACCGGTGCGCTGGCGGTGTACATAGGATTCGGCCAGGCTATCAATGAGGTACATGGAAAAAAGGTGGTACCGGTATGAGTATACTATATTCAACAATATTTTTCTGGAATGTACCGGATTCCTTGAAGTTTGTTGGCACATTGAAGATCAGGAATCATTTGAATAATATCGTTGAAAACCAGTGATTTGGAAGCGAGCATAATTGAAAAAGGAGGGAGGAGATACAGATGAAAACGAAAGATTTGGAGCATTTAATTAACAAGGCGTTTGATGGGGATACTGAATCTCAGGATCAACTCAGGAATGTGGTTATCGGGATGAACGATTTTCTTATCGAGTTGGTACCTGTCCTCAAAAAAATGGCTGTCAACGATCATACCGGCACTCTTGGTGGGGAATACCGTGATCTGTCAAAAGAGGCCGCGGTCGCCGTTAATTCATTACGCGAAAGGTTATTGCACATAACGGGATCGATCGAAAAAATTTCGGTGGGAGATGTCAGTGAGTATGAAGATTACCGGAAGATCGGGCGGAGATCAGACCAGGATCGCATAGTTCCCGCATTTATAAAATGCCTGGGTTCACTGAATGCACTGGCAAATGATGCAAACATTCTTGCGAAAGCTGCCGTCGAAGGGAAACTCGCAACAAGGGCCGATGCATCGAAACATGAAGGCGAATACCGGAAAATTATCGAGGGAGTAAACGCAACCCTTGACTCATTAATAGGTCCATTAAAAACTGCCGCAGATTATGTTGACAAAATAGGTTCAGGTATGATCCCATCAAAAATAACCGCTGTGTATTATGGCGATTTCGATATTCTCAAGAGTAACCTGAACCGGTGCATTGATGGTCTGCAGGGCCTTGTGGAAGCTAATGCCGTGCTTGCCAGAATGGCAGTTAATGACCATACCGTGGGTATCGAAGGTACGTATCTGGGTATTTTCAACGAAGTCAAAACAAACGTAAATCTCGTCAGGACCAGGGTAAATCATGTAGCCGAATCCCTCGAAAGGATCGGGAATGGCGATGTCAGCGAATATGAAGATTATAAGAAAATAGGAAGACGGTCTGAACACGATAAACTCGTTCCTGGTTTCATAAAAACCCTTGGTTCACTGAATGCATTGGTAAACGATGCAAACATGCTTGCGAAAGCTGCCGTCGAGGGGCGACTGGAAACACGTGCCGATGCGACGAAGCATCTCGGGGAGTACCGCAAAGTTGTCGAAGGAGTGAACGCGACGCTCGATGCCGTCATCCAACCGGTGAATGAAGCAATAAGAATTGCGGAAGCATATGCCCGGTGCGATTTCTCCGTCAGGGTCGACGAAAAACTCAACGTTGCCGGAGATTTTATCAAATTTAAGGAAGCGCTTAACCAGGTCGGCATAGAAGTATCCAAAGCCATCATGCTGATAAATAACCAGGTGGGGGAACTCATGGCATCAGCTGAAGAAGCACAGGCAAGTCTTGAAGAGATATCCTCAGGGTCCGAGCAAATTGCCAGGAATGCGCAGATGGTCAATGATAATGCAGTTAAAGGCAGCGAAGGAATAGAACAGATTTCGAAAGTCATGGGAGACCTTTCTGCAGCCGTTGAGGAAGTTGCTTCCAGCATGGAATCGGTCGCCAATCTGGCAAAAGAAACAAATAAACTTTCCAGCGAAGGTGCCAATCTCGCAAATAAAGCGGATCAAAGCATGAATCATATCGGAGACTCTGCAAAGATTGTCGATATCAATATCACTGAAATAAATTCCAAAATGAATGAGATTGGAAAAATCGTGGGTTTAATCAGGGATCTCGCTAACCAGACAAATTTGCTCGCGTTGAATGCTGCAATCGAGGCTGCGAGAGCTGGCGAAGCCGGCAGAGGGTTTGCTGTTGTTGCTGCCGAAGTAAAATCCCTGGCTCAGGAATCGAGAGGCTCTGCCGAGAGTATTGCATCAATGATTGGTGATCTACAGGATAAATCGAAAAAGGCAACAGAAGCGGTTGTCGTTGCCTCAACCCAGGTCGAGCAGGGCGGGAAGGATGTAGCAGAAGCACTGAAATCTTTCAACCAGATCGTTCAATCAATCGGAAAAATCTCATCGAGCACCGATGAAGTGTCAAAGGCAGCTGAACAACAGGCGGCGAGTGTAGAAGAAATCAGCGCAAGTGTGATCGAGGTCGCCGGCCTTGTTGAAGGAGCAGCTAAAGAAGCGAGCAATGCAGCTGCAATTACCGAAGAAGCCTCTGCGTCTATTATGGAAATAAATAAGGTCGTGGAAAATGTAAACGCAATAGCTTCAAGAGTCTCCCAGGAAATGGAAAAATTTAAAGTCTAATGATGGTGTCATCCATGTCAGACTACTCAACGGATGGAATTGTATCTGCCAGGCAAGTTAAAGAGCAGAATAATACTCATGATACCATAAAAAAAGATATCCAGGTCGTGGAATTTGTTCTTGGTAATGAACATTTTGCCATAGATTTATTCGATGTAAGGGAGGTTGTGGAATATACGACCATAACAAAACTTCCCAATTCCCCGTCCTACATTAAAGGAATTATTGATTTAAGAGGCGAGATAACCACTATTATAGATTTAAAGCAGCGGTTGAATGTTATCGATCAACATCTGGTAGAGGAACAAAATTCCCGCATTATTGTTCTCGATGAAAATATCACACAATCCAAAATCGGAATTATGGTGGACGATGTTTCTTCTGTATCAACAATTAATATGGGGCAGGTGGATTCTACCGCCACAACAATCCGACAGCAGGATTCTTCCATTATCGGCATTATCAAAAAGAAAGTCAGAGTCAAAGACAAAGACATCAATGAACTGGTAATCTGGATTGACATAAAACCACTAATTCAGGACATTCATCTTTAATGGGCGTTAGATACCGATAAAAATAAACATTTATTCAATATTTGCGAAATTTGTCTTATTTGAAATTTTGAAAAAGAAGAAGCCCTCAATTTTCTATCAACAATATCATTGGATCACATCTCTCGATTTATTTAAATTTCGCAAATCCAGGTGCTGATGGGTTGGCAACTGATCTAAGAATTTTAACGAGATGAAAGATTGATATTTAACCGGATCATCCCTCACGATCCCGCAATCATTTAGTCGATGGGAATCTTTCCTCCTGAATTTTTTTTGGTTTTTTTCAGGTGCACCTCGAGTACATCGTTTGCGAACGTGGCAAAAGCACCGTCTTCAGTCACTGCTTCGGGGAGCGTAATTACCCGGGATACAGATTCAAAATTACGTCCATGCAGGTAGTACCTCTCGATCTCATGTATTCTCTCTTCCTTCCGTTCACAGGACATTTCCAGTGCAAGGGGATTGATCAGGTGAAGTGCGATGTCTTTTTTCGTGATACCGGCAATTATGGCTGCAGTAACAACCAGTTCATCATCATTCTCGGATATATTTACATGGAGAATTGCCCGTTGCACAGGCAGCATCTTTATCGCTGCCTCACCAGGAGCGGGTAATAATGCTGCAGGGGTCGTCCCGTACATCTGCCGGTTCAACCATTCGATGTATCTCCTCATGTCTTCAAGTTCATCAAAGACAGAGGGGTAATACCATGTTACCATACGATTCACCATACATTGGTGGGGGAATATCCCGTACCCGAATCCTGTTCAGATCCTTTTCGTTTTGAACCTTCCGCAAGTTCATCCGCTTCATGGTTCCATCCGCACCCGCAGGCAGGGGACCTCCGGAACGAACATGGGTTTTCCATCCATCAGGTTCGATCTGGTCATCCCTGTCTCTGTTATCCAGCCGGTCCGCCCACAAATGCTTCTTTCATCAATGCTTCCTGCTTATTTGTCAGTTTTGTGGGAATCTTCACGATGACTTTGACGAGAAGATCTCCCCGGTTGTCGGAATTCATGAACGGCATGCCCTGACCGCGGAGCCGGAAGAGGGTATGGCTCTGAGTCCCCCTGGGGATTTTCAGGACGGCATTGCCGGTAATCGTCGGCACGGTGATCTCCCCTCCCAGAAGTGCCGTTGCCAGCCCGACAACTGCAGTGGTATTCAGGTCAGCACCCTGCCGCTCGAAGACCTCGTGTTTTTTTACGTGAACAACAACGTAGAGGTCACCGGGAGGCCCCCGGTTCTCTCCCGGTTCTCCTTCCCCTGCAATGCGTAAAAACTGCCCGTCCTCCACGCCCCTCGGGATCGTCACCTCGATCCGCCGCTTTTTCTGGAGCATCCCTGCCCCGTGGCAGGTCCTGCACGGCCTGTCAACGATCTTTCCGCTCCCACCGCAATCGGGGCATTGGGCGATGGTCACGATCTGGCGGTTCCCCACTTTCTGCGGGCTCCTGATCTCGCCGGTTCCCCGGCAGGTAGGGCAATCCCGGAGATAACCGGGCTCTGCACCCGTTCCATGGCAAGTACCGCATTCGAAATCATGCGGGACAGATACGGTATTTTTCGTGCCATAGAACGCATCGGTGAGCGTGACTTCAATGTCATAGCGCAGATCTGCCCCTGCCCGCTGACGTGTCTTCCGGGATCCCCCGGAAAACGCATTGAAAATATCCCCCAGACCATAGTCCCGGAACAAGTCCTCGTAACTGGGGGGCCGGTACCCTGATGTATCGCCCGGTCCGAACTCGACATGACCCACCTGGTCATACTGGGCTTTTTTCTGGGGGTCGCTTAAAACCTGGTACGCCTCGTTGATCTCCTTGAATTTTTCTTCCGCTTCCTTGCTCCCTTTGTTCAGGTCCGGGTGGTATTTCCGTGCGAGGTGCCTGAATGCCTTTTTCAGCTCATCTGCTGAAACATCCCGTTTGACGCCAAGGATCTCATAATAATCTCGCGTAGCCATGGATGCGGCGAAACCTATTATTTCTCATCTTTTACTTCGAAATCGGCATCCACAACGTTCTCGCCGCCCGGACCGCCGGTATCCTGCGAAGGCTGTTCGGCGCCCGGGGAGCCGGTCTGCTGTTGTGCCTGCCGCTTCGCGGCCTCCTGGTACGCGGCGGATCCTGCTTCGCTCAGGACTTTCTGGAGTTTTTCTGTTTCCGACCTGATACTTGAGGTATCTTTTCCTTCCAGTGCTGCCTTGACCCCGGTGATCGCGGCATTCAACCGGTCAACCATGTCCGGATTCAGCTTATCGGCAAGATCTGTTTTGGTTTTTTCCGCCGTATACACGAGCGAATCAGCGATATTTCGGCTCTCAACTTCTTCTTTTCTTTGCCGGTCCTGCTCTTCGAACTGTTTTGCCTCGTCGACCATCTTCCGGACATCGCTGTCCGCCAGTTTTGTCGAGGCGGTGATGGTCATCTTCTGCTCTTTACCGGTACCGAGGTCTTTTGCAGATACATTGAGGATACCCGATGCATCGATATCGAACGTGACTTCAATCTGTGGAACCCCCCGTGGCGCCGGAGGCAGGCCAACAAGGTTGAACTGGCCAAGGCTCACGTCATCGGATGCCATGGGGCGTTCACCCTGGAGAACATGGATCGTGACAGATGTCTGCATATCCGCCGCCGTGGAGAATACCTGGCTCTTCTTCGTGGGGATCGTGGTGTTCCGGTCGATGAGGGGAGTCCGGACGCCCCCGAGGGTTTCAATACCGAGAGTCAGGGGAGTGACATCGAGCAGCACCATGTCGGAGATCTCGCCACCAAGGATAGCCCCCTGGATTGCGGCACCCATGGCCACGCATTCCATCGGGTCTATGCCCCGTTCCATCTTCTTCCCGACATTGTCTTCGATAAATTTCTGGATAGCCGGCATCCGGGTCGGTCCCCCGACGAGGATTACTTTCTGGATATCGTTCTTGGTGAGTTTTGCATCCTTTAAGGCCTGCTCGAATGGTTTAATACACCGTCTGATAATCGGGTCGATCAACTGTTCAAGTTTTGACCGCGACAGTTTGATATTCAGGTGCTTGGGACCGGACTGGGTTGCTGAAACATAAGGCAGGTTGATCTCAGTCTCCATCACCGTTGAAAGTTCGATCTTGGCTTTTTCTGCTGCTTCTTTCACCCGGTTGATGGCCATCTTGTCGGTTCTTAGATCGATGCCTTCCTGTTTTTTGAACTCGTCCGCGATCCATTCGTAGATGGCATTGTCCATGTCCGTGCCACCGAGCTGGGTATCACCGGAGGTTGCAAGCACGGTGAATGTCCCGCCGCCGAATTCCATGATGGTGACATCGAGCGTACCGCCACCGAGATCGAATACCAGTATCTTGTACTCGCCGCCGCGGTCGAGACCGTATGCCATGGCGGCTGCAGTAGGTTCATTCACCAGCCTGACCACATCAAGGCCGGCAATCTTTCCTGCGTCCTTGGTTGCCGTCCGCTGGTTGTCATTAAAATAGGCGGGAACGGTTATGACGGCCTTCGTTATCTTTTCTCCGAGAAATGCTTCGGCATCGCGTTTGATCTTCTGGAGAAGGAATGCCGAGATCTGCTGGGGGGTGTATTCCTTCCCGTATATTTTGTAGATATAATTTGTCCCCATTTTTCTCTTCGCAGCGGTAACGGTACCCTCAGGGTTGCTCACGGCCTGTCGCCGCGCCGGCTCCCCCACGAGAAGCTGGCCATCCGGTGTGAAAGCCACATAGGAAGGGAACATTTTGCCGGCAATGGTTGCCCCTTCAGCAGACGGAATGATGGTCGGCTTGCCGCCCACCATGACTGCAGCCTCGCTGTTCGATGTACCCAGGTCAATTCCGATAATCTTCTCTTTAGCCATTATTCTCACCTTCAACTCCTGCTACATGTTCTGCTATCTTTACCTTCGAGGGCCTGATAACTTTGGATTTCAGCCTGTACCCTTTTCCGAAGTCTTCCATGATCGTATTCTGCTCTTTTGCACATTTCTCTGTACATAACACCTCGTGATAACGGGGATCAAATTTTTTTCCCACGCATTCTATTGGTTGCAATCCGTACTCTGACAGGATTTTTACCAGTTTTTTATAAATCATTTCCATTCCCTGCCGGTTCTTCTCCTGCTCAAGGGAGGGGAGAGCCCGTTCAAAATCATCCAGGATAACGAGGAGATCGCATATAAGTTTCTCGTTTGCAAGGGTCGTGATCACATCCTTTTCCTTTGCACTCCACCTGCGGAAGTTGTCAAAATCTGCCTGAAGATACTTCAGCTGATTAAGACGTTCCTCTGCGAGCCGGGTCTGTTCTTCGAGTTCCAATTTCAGTTGTTCGATGTCTTCCACCGTACTGCCCCCTTTTAATCTAATCATGGAAACGGTGTTCACGATCAGGATCAGGTGTTCCGAAACACCAGTTTTCCTTCTTCCTCATCAACGACTATCTCCTCATCTTTATGTACTTTTCCTTCCAGGATCATTTTTGACAATTCATTCAGAAGATTTTTCTGGATAACCCGTTTGATCGGCCGTGCACCGAATTGCGGATCAAAACCCAGGGTAGCGATTAACCGGACGGCTTTCTTTGTTGCCCTGAGGCGGATATCGTTCTTTCCGAGCATCTTCTGGATGCCCTCCAGCTGAATCTCGACAACCGTCCGGATCTCGTCCTCGGTGAGCGGTTTGAACATGACGATCTCATCGATCCGGTTGAGGAATTCGGGACGGATGGTCTTCTTGAGCAGGTCGAACACCTGTTCCCGGGTACGGTCGAATACCTCTTCCCGGTTTTTGCCAGTGGCATTCTCCATGTTTTCCTGGATGAGGTGTGACCCGATATTCGAGGTCATGATGATGATGGTATTCTTGAAATCGACCGTACGGCCCTTGTTATCGGTCAGACGCCCATCGTCAAGAACCTGTAGCAGGATGTTGAACACATCGGGGTGAGCCTTCTCAATCTCGTCCAGCAGGACCACGGAATAGGGCTTTCTCCTGACTGCCTCGGTCAACTGCCCGCTCTCCTCATAGCCCACGTAACCGGGAGGCGCCCCGACCATACGTGAGACGGTATGCCGTTCCTGGTATTCCGACATGTCGATCCGCACCATACTGTTTTCCGTATTAAACAGGAATTCTGCAAGGGCTTTTGCCAGTTCTGTCTTTCCTACACCCGTTGTCCCAAGAAAGATGAATGAGCCGATCGGACGTTTTGGGTCCTGCAGCCCGGCCCGGCTTCGGCGGATAGCATTGGAAACTGCCGCGATCGCCTCATCCTGGCCGACGACCCTTTTGTGGAGTTCCGCCTCGAGATCAAGCAGTTTTTCTTTTTCACTCTGCAGCATCCTACTCACGGGAATCCCGGTCCAGCGTGAAACCACCTCGGCGATCTCCTCGGCATCCACCTCCTCGTTCACCAGTGCAGAATCCTTCTGCAGCTCGGTCAGCTGTTTCTTCAGTTCCACAATGATCTTTTCGAGAGCCGGGATACGGCCATAGCGGATCTCTGCAACCTTCCCGAGGTCGCCGCCGCGTTCGGCACCTTCAGCTTCGGCTTTCAGGTTCTCGATCTCAATTTTCCGCGACTGGATCTGTTCAACAAGATCTTTCTCCGCCCGCCATTTTGCATTCAGCCGGTTCCGTTCCTCGGTCAGGTTCCCGATATTCTCGTTCAGGCTTTTCAGTTTTTCCTTGTCCTTCTCCCGCTTGATGGCTTCCCGTTCAATCTCCAGCTGGTGGATCCTGCGTTCGATCTTTTCCAGTTCCTCTGGTTTCGAGTTGATCTCGAGGCGGAGTTTTGACGCAGCCTCGTCGATCAGGTCAATCGCCTTGTCGGGGAGGAATCGGTCGGAGATATAGCGTTGCGAAAGTTCAACGGCCGCAATGATAGCCTCGTCCTTGATTCTTACATGGTGATGGGTCTCGTATTTCTCTTTAATTCCCCGGAGGATGGAAATCGCATCATTCGTATCGGGTTCATTGACCATCACCGGCTGGAAACGTCGCTCGAGCGCTTTGTCCTTCTCGAAATATTTCTGGTATTCCTTCAGAGTCGTTGCGCCGATGACATGCAGTTCCCCCCGTGAGAGAGCCGGCTTGAGGATATTGGCTGCGTCCATGGCGCCCTCGCTGGCACCGGCCCCGACAAGCGTATGGATCTCGTCGATGAACAGGATAATCTCCCCCTCGGCGGCAATCACCTCTTTCACCACGCTTTTTAACCGTTCTTCAAACTCCCCTTTGTATTTTGCACCGGCAATAAGGGCCCCCATATCGAGGGAAAAGATCTGTTTGGTCTTCAGGTTGTCCGGTACGTCCCCGTTGATGATCCGGTGGGCAAGGCCTTCGGCAATCGCGGTCTTTCCCACGCCGGGCTCCCCAATGAGGATCGGGTTGTTTTTCGTCCTCCGGGAAAGGATCTGGAGCACCCGGTGGATCTCTTCGTCACGGCCGATAACCGGATCGAGCTTACCGCTCCGGGCAAGTTCATTCAGGTTCCGGGCATATTTTTCAAGGGCATTGTAGGTCTCTTCCGCATTCTGGCTGTTCACGGTCTCACCTTTCCGCAACTCGCGGATCGCAGTCTTTAAGTCTTTTTCCGTTACACCGTTCTCCTTCAGTAACCTTGAAGTTCTGTCGTTAACCGAAAGAATTCCCAGGAGAAGAATCTCCAGCGAGACAAAATCATCGTTATATTCATGGGAGAGCGCATTGGCTTTCTGCAGGGCTTTTATTGCATCATTGGAGAGATACGGCTCACCGCCACTCACCTTGGGATACGATTCAATGACCCTGTCGAGAGCAGGGCTGAAACTGGCAGGGTTTACCTGTAGTTTCTTCAGAAGAAAAGGAATGACATCCGTATCCTCTACCAGCATCCCTTTCAGTATATGCGATGTTTCGACGGCCTGGTTCTGGTGTGCCGTGGCAATTTCCATTGCTTTCTGGATGACTTTCCGGGATTTATCGGTGAAATTGTTGGAATCCATGGTCTGGTGGTCTGCTATCTGGTCTTATTCATTCGCTCTACGGTATGCGTTAGAGCACATCCTTTCTCATATAGTTTTCCGAGCCATCTGGTAAGATTCTCTCATCGAATGGATCGGTAAAGACCACATATTTTTGTGGTCGTATCTGTTATATTCATAGCTCACTTATCCAGACCGGCTCCCGACGAGATACTCGCAATCATCCAATCCCCGTGTTCGACCGGCACTGGAATCAGCTGTTCAGTTTCCGGGCTCAGATCAATCCAGGCATGGTAGTGGGCCGGGCAGCAGGCAGGTAAACGGAATTTGTTGCAGGAATCCGCCGGAAAAAAGGGAATGTTATTGTAACGGGGCTGCCTGATCCTTTTTTGCAGTGAACGAGAATACAATCGCCGTGACGCCCAGTACCAGTGCTAAGGCTCCCGCAATAAACGGGACAAGCATGATGGAAATGAAGGGGAAAACGAGCAGCAGGATACCGAAGATCAAGCTGATGATACCGAGGACTGCCGTTCCCGCATCGTGCGCACGGTAGGCATGGTAAAGGTGGAGGCATCCCATGAAAATCGCCCAGAATCCAATGAATATGATGAAGAATGCGAGGAGGAACAGCGTGGAGTAGAATGGGTACGCGAGAACAAGAACTCCGGCAATGATGTTAATTATCGCAATGAAGATCTTCCATCCCATATCGGCCCGATTAAATGCGAGGCTCACCAGCGTGAACAGGCCGCCGACCAACCAGTACGCCCCAAGAACCACGATGAACAATACGGTCGTCATTGCCGGCGTCACAAAGAACATAATACCTACGATCACGGCGAGGATCCCCCACAGGAGGATCAGCCACCAGGGAAACCGCTCGAAATTTTCCGACACAATCGTTTCAGGAGTTGGAATTGGTTCTGCCATTGGTAATGGTTCTGCCATTGGTAATGCACTTCCTTATGAGATGATGATGGATGTGATTCTAAAATATTAAGATTATCTTATTGGTTCTGTCAAGTCTTCGGCAGATCTTGACTCCTGTAAGCAGCGGGTTCCCGTTCTCTTCCTCAATTCCCACGAATATAAAAATCTCTCCCCATTGTGTTACGATGCGGTACTTCCGGCCTTTGATAATTTCGGATGCAATGTTTTCCCTGTATCGGAAGATATAAAAACCTTTTACTTGTCAGAGGGAAACAGGAAAGGCAGGGACAAATTATTCAGGCGGGTATCAGTAATGGAACGGCCCGGCTTGTCCTATTATTTATCTGGTGAAATTATGGCAACTACTGCGTATACAGTCAAAAAGTTAGGTGTAATAAGTGTCGCATGGTTTGGGGCAGTTATTGGCCTTGTTGTAGGAATTGTTATGGCTCTGATCGGCGCCGTAGCGGGTGGGGCGGCGGCGGCAATAGCAAAATCAATTAGTGGTTCAATCGGTATTGGTGCAACCGCTGGTGTTGGAATATTCATTGCCTTGGTTCTACTGGGTGGAGTTTTAGGGTTGATATGTGGTGCAATAGTCGCAGGCATTTACAATTTCGCACTTGGCCCAGCGAACGGAATTGAGATTGAACTCGATATCAAAAAGTAATCTATTTTTTTTTTGAAAAACTGAATATTCGATTGTTCAGGATGATTTTAATTATTGGAAGTTACCGCCCGATTTTTGACGGGGGGTTTTGGAAACCCCACCGCCCGAAGGCTTTACAGAACCTCTTTATTGGTTCTGACAGGTTGTCGGCCGATGACCGTTTCACCTGCATTATCCATTTTATAATCCCCGGCACGAAATTGATATACTAACCTCGATGCTATTTTTGACCGGTTATCGGGGATTTTCATTTTAATTAAATTCATTTTGGGATATCGAAACCCGGAACCTGCCGACGACCTGGCAGGACTGGTCCCAATGTATTAGCGATTGATCATCAACTTCTCGCGTCTAAAATTCTGAAATCAACCACCCACGTATCAGCACCTGATATTGGGGAGGTTATTTATTTACCCGTCTCTTTTTTTTTCTTTCCCTATCAATGAGCCAGATGAAAACCGGCACGAGGAGATACACGAATGCACTGCGGGGGATATGCATAACAGCGAGCCCGATCCCTATTACCGACAGTAAAGGAAAGACGAGCGTTTTTGTCCGGTTAGTGATTACATCGGGGAGATCTTCGGGATTAGTAAGGTACACGGGTTTACGGATAATGTATTCCCACTGGAGAACCGAGAGAGTTCCGATGATGAGGAGGTTGAACTCGAATATGATCTCTGCAGGGAAGCTAAGCGGGAATGACGCCACGAGGTGGGTTGTGAATGGCATAAGGGCCACGAAACTAAGTAATATGATGTTCACTGCAATCAGGAATGAATCAATAGATCGGAGATAGTGAAACCTGAGCTGGTGGATGTACCAGAATGCGGCAATAATGATAAACGCGATGAAATAGTTGATAATATCCGGGAAGATCTGAAAGATGGTAAAATCGATCTGCAACGATGGAGAGAATGATGTTGCGTTCGGGATTGCAAGGGTTGTCACAAGCAGTGTCATTGAGAACGCATAAATCGCATCCGTGAGATTCTCCACCCGGTTCTTGCTGAAAACTTTAATCCTATTGTGTTTTTTTGTATTTTTTACGTTTAATCCGTCCTCCATTTTATTTCCCGCCATTTATCCCTACTGAGTAGAACGAGATGAAATAGGTTTCTGGTTTTACTATTGTATAAATCAAAAACGGGGAGTTCTTATGCATTTTCGGGACTTAAAGAAGTCGTCATACCCGATATCTACCTGATATTCAGCTTGTCTTGAAACGCCCCAGAACGTATAGAGCGATTCCATTAAAGTTATGGATTCTCATTAAAGTCAATCGCCGCATATATACGTTATTTTTACAGTTGTTACCCTATTTGAGTCTGCGGCTGAGATAGAGAGAATGATCTTACGATGTTAGCAGCTTCAGGCCTGGGTATTGCAGTTGGCAATGTACATCCGGAATTTAAAAAAAATTGCTCCATTTACAACGCAGGAGAGCTATGGGGGAAGGGGGTGCAGAAGGTTTAAGCTGGCTGAATAATTTATTAAATGAGTAAAAATAGTTGTATTCGTGAACATGTCTATGGGCCGGAGTACGGAATCTAGCTGGATATGGGGGCGGAAAAGATATCAATGAACGCAGACACGCAGCGAGAAGAACGCGGCCCTGGGATCCTCGACCTGCCCATTGGCACGGGAGCGAAGGGCAAACGAATAGAAGCCGACTCCATGGGAGAGATCGAGGTTCCCGCCGACCACTACTGGGGCGCCCAGACGCAGCGGTCATTGATCCATTTCTCAATCGGGAACGATCGGATGCCCAAAGAGGTTTACCATGCCTACGGCTATGTGAAGAAAGCAGCGGCAACCGTCAACGCGGCCGAGGGGCTTCTTCCGCCCTGGAAGACGAATCTGATTTCCAGGGTGGCGGATGAGGTGATCGCCGGCAAACTCGATTCCGAATTCCCGCTCTACGTCTGGCAGACAGGGTCAGGAACGCAGTCCAACATGAACGTGAACGAGGTCATAAGCAACCGTGCAATTCAGATGGTGGGCGGGAAACTGGGGAGTAAAGTACCAATCCATCCGAACGACGATGTGAACAAGGGCCAGTCCTCCAATGATACGTTCCCCACCGCAATGCACATCGCAACCGTGATCGAATTCAACAGTCGTCTGATTCCCGCAGTAAATGCACTCCGGGATGCCATAGGGAGCAAGGCCGTGGATTGGGTGGACGTGGTCAAGATTGGCCGTACTCACCTTCAGGACGCGACTCCTCTGACCGTGGGGCAGGAATGGTCTGGTTATGCAACGCAGATCGACTCTGCGCTGCAGCTCGTACAACAGTCCCTCAACGGACTGTACGAGCTGCCCATGGGAGGCACCGCGGTGGGGACGGGCGTCAACACGCCGGCAGATTTTGGAGAAAAGGCGGCTGCTGAAATCTCAAGGCTCACCGGTCTTCCATTCGTAACGGCTCCAAACAAGTTCGCGGCACAGGGATCTCTCGATGCGATGGTGGCTGCGAGTGCAACTCTGAGGGGATTGGCCGTTGCCCTGATGAAAATCGCAAACGACATTCGCTGGCTGGGTTCAGGTCCGAGGGCGGGTCTTCACGAACTTATCCTGCCGGGTAATGAGCCGGGTAGTTCGATCATGCCGGGAAAGGTCAATCCCACCCAGGAGGAGGCGATGGTCATGGTGTGCATCCAGGTCATCGGCGAAGATAACTGCGTCGCTTTCGCCGGGTCTCAGGGAAACTTCGAGCTGAACGCGATGGGGCCGATCATAATCAACAACGTACTGCATATGGCTCGCATCCTGGGAGATGCGGCCGTTAAACTTCGCGAATACGGAATAGAGGGCATACAACTTGACAAGGGCCGGATAGACCAGTACGTGCAGGAATCTCTGATGCTTGTTACCGCTCTCAGTCCTGTAATTGGCTATGACAAGGCGTCTCGCATAGCCCGCTACGCCCTGGACAACAACATGAGCCTCAAAGAGGCCGCTCTGAAGCTTGGTTATATAAGTCCGGAGCAGTTTGATGCCATTGTCCAGCCCAAAAAAATGGTGGGTAATCCTCGCAAGGATCTTGGGATGACCTGAACAATGTAATCTGAGAACCAATCACAATCGTAGACGATAGAAGTCCACCCGACTTCCAGAAGTTCTGTTCGGGATGACTTTCAGGAGTCATCGAAGCAGCTGGATGGCTGGGGCCGGCAGGGTTTTCAATAAATCTTCAGTCTGGAAACCTGCTAATCATTGCGTTTTTCGGCAACCCAGGCAACATTATTCACTAGTCCGGTGTTCCAGCTGGCGTTCGCCTTCCTTAATCATTAGCGCGTCCGGAACCCAGTTGATGCCAGTCCGTTTCCTTCATTTTTATACCGAAATACCTGGCCGCTTTTTGAATGTTTGCGAATGCAACATCCCGGTCGCTGTCAGTGACACCTTCAATCTGATCGAACCTCGCCATAGCATTGATCACGTGTGATGCGTCCGTCATAGGCTCCTTCCTCAAACGCGGAAACGCAAAGGCGCTGTCAGGCAATGCATTTTTCTCAGCAGCGTCCAACCGGCCATGCTGCGTGGGAATTGGTGGTTCCCAGGTTGCTTTCGCCATATACTTCTCCTTCATTCCTCTCTGTCTTCTGATAACGATAAAGCCATCCATTTTATCTAAAACCATTTATTAGCCATGTTCTGATGTCTATCATGTCGACCGACAGAACCTCACTCATCAAACCGGGGAGGTAGCTGCACTTGACCTTATTCTTACCCCTCCAACCGAAGAAATTTTGCTTAACGGGATTTGATCCCTCCAAAAAATAAATATTTTAAAAAAATTATTCAATTAACGTCTGGTTTTCATAGGAATTATGTTACTTCCACTCCCACATTTTGTCCCGGTACGTTCCATCGGGCATAACCTCGATCTCGAAGACAAGGGCAACATTGTTGAGCCTGCTCAGAGCTGGCGATGTTGTCTGGGCATACCGGACACCCCGGATACTCATACCGGCACCCATTCCTGTGATACTGATGCCGGATCCATGTAAAACCACCTTTTCTCCTTTCGAAGTCATCATAACTCCATTACCCCAGTTATACATTCCTCCCTGGGGTCTTTCCATTAATCTGGTTGTGGCAATAAAGGTAACATCAGTGCCGAAGATCTTTCCTTTCGATTCCAGAGTCCTCTCGAGTTTCAGCTCGTTCATCCGGCGGCGGATAATACGCTGCCCGACAATTTTTCCGGTTAATTCACCGATCATATCACCGATCATGTTGATCACAAGTTTTCTTCAGGCGGTCTGACCTTACATATA
>DATKKE010000002.1:0-13623 GCA_035543455.1 Methanoregulaceae archaeon | reverse complement strand
CCGCAATAGGTTGCCTGTAATATCGCCCCTATTGATGCCACCTTGATCTTAAGGCGGTATTCAGGCAGGCGTCGCCCGCGGAACCGGTGCACCTTATTCCTTTTGTTTAATCTCCTTGTATATAAATTATTATGGTCGTGGAGGTAAAATTCACCCCCCAATTCGAATTTGGTATGTGGCATCCCTTTGGTTTTTAAAAATAGTCAACAGGCGGAAAGCATTGTCAAAAACCGGGTGATTTAAGATTAAATTTTTAAATAAAGCAAAAATATGCGGATTTTTACCTTTTAACCTCCTCATTGACCAATGTTTTCTAATGCCCGGGAACTACACAACCGTAAGGATCACCAGAACAGGAGCGCGGGTTGAAGCCATTAAAACCAGCATGCATCCCAGTACGCCCCGCAGTCCTTGCAGCAGCGTCTGACCGGAGTCTGATAACCGGGGGACGAGTTGTTTCTTAAATACTGATCCGGTCCGGTCAGTCTTTTAGCGGGCAGTTGCTGCACAAAGACCGGAATATTGCAAGGTCCTTCTTCGTTGCCGGTATTTCGATAAGAACGTACCCTGAACAACGTTTTAAAAACGGGATGAGCAGTTTTTTCCCATTCGTTTCGAGCCCTGCAAGCATCGGACCCGACAACGATACAAGGGTATCCCGGATAACCACGCTATCCGGAGAGATTTCTACGTATTCCCTGCAATGCTCTTTGATATAATCGTCGGAAACGGCCGGGGAGACATCTTCAAGAACGACTTTGCCACGGAAGTGCTTGGCACAGCGATATACCATGCACAGATACTATCGTGTACCAATAAATATTCAATGGATGAGTGGAGCGGAAGTAACCCATTTTGAGAGGCAGAATAATAGTGGGCTCGAGGAGATTCGAACTCCTGACCTCCGCCATGTCAAGGCGACGTCATAGCCAGCTAGACCACGGGCCCATAGAAAATTGTGGATGCTCATTAATGTGGGTCATCTTATTATTAAAAAATTCTCTTTCTCAGCCAGCCGGCTAATCCCCCGGGTCCGGGAGGTCCCGGCATTCACATTTGAAAAAAATGATGACGGATGTTGCTGATATGTCAAGTTGTAACAATCTGGGCAGCCGGAAAAAATATTAAAGGAACTCATTGCGCAGTTCGGTCAGAGCTTTGCAAATTTAGCCGTAAATATACCGACTTTAGCCCTTATTTCATCCATAATTTCGGGAGGTACCTCGCTGTCCACGTTCAGGACCATGATTGCCTCTTCGCCGGGGTTAATCCGCCCGACCTGCATTCCTGCGATATTGATATTTGCCTGCCCGAGAATTGTCGAAGCCCTGCCAATCACTCCCGGCTTGTCCAGGTGTCTTGAGACAATCACGTATCCCTGGGGGATCATGTCCATGGTATATCCGCCTATTGCAACGATCCGGCTGCGGCCCCTGAAGAAGACAGTCCCACTCATCGTCTCTTCCATTTTGTCGGTTGTAATTCTGAGTGTTATCAGGTTTTTAAATCCATGGGCATCATCCGTGATAGTTTCCGAAAAAACGATCCCCCGCTCTTTTGCAATAAATTCGGCATTTACAAGGTTGACGGGAACCTGGAGAATTGGGTCGAGGAGCCCTTTAAGGGCGAGACGGGTGATAAACCGGGTATTGGCATTCAGCTGGGACAGTTCGCCCCCATATACAATCTCGACCTTTTCAAGCCTGCCTTCAACGAGCTGCACAAGGAAGCGCCCCATTTTTTCCGCGAGAATCGCAAATGGTTCTATAACATCCTGCTGGTCCTGGGGAACGATTGGGGCGTTCACGATGTATTTTGCCGAACCCCCTTCAAGAACGGAGATACATTGTTTCGCGATGGAGACCGCCACATTAGTCTGTGCTTCAACAGTGCTTGCACCAAGGTGAGGTGTGACAATAACCTGCTCGAGTTCAAGAAGAGGAGATTCCAGGGGAGGTTCGTTCTCGAATACATCGAGCGCTGCCCCGGCTACTTTTCCTGATTTTACTGCCTCATAAAGGGCTTTTTCATCAATTATACCACCTCGTGCGCAATTGATAATCCGGACCCCGTCTTTCATGGTCGCGATGCTTTTCTTATTGATGATATGCCGGGTTTCCTTGATAAGCGGTGTGTGGACGGTGATTACATCCGCTATCCTGAACAGCTCTTCAACAGAGACAGAATCAACACCCATTTGTGCCGCCCGCTCTTTGCTTATGAACGGGTCGTAGCCGACGATACGCATGCCAAGGGCACTCGCTCTCTTGGATACCTCCCGTCCTATTCGCCCGAGACCGACTATGCCGAGGGTTTTCTCATTGAGTTCGACCCCCATGAATTTGGAACGCTTCCATTCCTTTGAACGGAGAGAGGCGTTCGCCTGGGGTATATTGCGTGCAAGCGAGAGCATCATGGCCATAGTATGTTCTGTTGCCGCTAGGGTATTTCCTTCGGGAGCATTTGCAACAATGATACCCCTGCGGGTTGCTGCATCCATATCGATATTATCAACACCTGCTCCAGCTCTCCCGATGAATTTCAGACCGGTCCCGGCCTCAATAATTTTTGCAGTGACCTCTGTTCCGCTCCTGACCAGAAGAGCATCATAGTTACCGATAATCGCAATCAGCTGATCTTCCTTAAGATCGGTCTTCTCGTCCACGACGGCCTTCTCCCTGAGGAGAGAGAGACCTTCTTCGGATAGTGGATCGCTCACAAGTATCCTGTATTTCACTCTAAAACCCATATCATATCAGCACTGTACCTATTCAATGGTTTTTCTCTATGACCCGGTAATCCCCTGATCCGTGTATTTTTATGGATTATTCATGATGAACAAATATTTACAAAGGAACGATGAGATTATAGTGGTGCGAGCATGAAGGAATTGCCAGATATTCTGTGGCTTGAGGAGATCAGGAAGGAGGACATCGCTGCAGTGGGAGGTAAGGGGGCCTCGCTCGGAGAGATGGCCGTTATCGGACTGCCCGTCCCGAGGGCATTTGTGGTTACGAGTCACGCCTTCCGAAGGTTTCTCATTGAAACAGGTCTCGAAGATACACTTTTTGATAATTTTGAAGACCTGAACGTGGAAGACAACCAGGCCCTTGAGCAGGCCGCTCAAAAGGCAAAGGAAGCAGTATTAAGGGTTTCTATGCCGTCTTCGTTACGGGAAAACATCAGGCTTGCATACCAGAAGATGGATGAGGGTGGAATGATTGTCGCCGTCAGGTCCAGTGCAACTGCAGAGGACCTGCCTGACGCCAGTTTCGCCGGACAACAGGAGACCTATCTCAATATTAAGGGAAACGATAACCTCCAGAAAGCCATCCAGATGTGCTGGGCTTCCCTATACGGAGCCAGGGCAATATACTACCGTGCAAAACAGGGTTTCGATGATCGCAGCATTAATATTGCGGTTGTCGTGCAGCAACTGGTGAATTCCGAAAAGGCGGGTGTCATGTTCACCACACACCCGGTCACCGGTGAGCCCCTGACAATAATAGAAGGATCCTGGGGCCTCGGAGAGTCTGTTGTCTCGGGATCGGTCTCTCCGGATAAATATGTGTTTGACCAGCGGGCAGAGAAGGTCGTCGACCGCCTCATTGCAAATAAAAAAATTGAGATTATTGCCGAGGGAACCCACGGGACCAAACTTGTCCCCGTCTCCGCTGAAAGGCAGGACCTTCAGGTCCTTTCCGATGAGGAAGTTGCAAAACTGGCAATGTTCGGGAAGATCGCGGAAAATCATTACGGTATCCCCCAGGACATCGAATGGGCTATCGTGGGTAGTACTTTCTTTATCCTCCAGTCGCGACCGATAACGACAATAAAATCAAAGAGCAGTCCCGATACAAGTGTAAAAGCAGGATCATCAGGCACTATTCTTGTCCAGGGACAGGGAGCATCCCCGGGTATTGCAGCGGGAAAGGTCGTCATTGTTCGCGATGCCAGGGACACGGGCGGTGTCAGGGAAGGCGACATTATGGTCACAAAAATGACAAATCCCGACATGGTTCCTGCGATGAGGAAAGTTGCAGCGATCGTAACAGATGAAGGAGGGATGACATGCCATGCCGCTATTGTCAGTCGCGAACTTGGGACGCCGGCAGTTGTAGGAACAAAAAAAGCCACTGTTATCCTCAAACCAGGTCAGGTCGTTACGGTCGATGGGGAAAAGGGGTTCGTATACGACGGCGCCATTGAAACCACCCGGATGCCCGGGAAGTCAACGGTTGCAGTTATGGCTTCCCCGATAATCACCGCGACTTCGGTAAAGGTGAACGTCTCCATTCCTGAAGCAGCGGCACGTGCGGCAGCGACAGGGGCAGACGGCGTCGGGCTCCTCAGGATCGAGCACCTGATCCTAGGCCTTAATAAAACCCCTGAATGGTTCATTAAAAATCATAAAGAAGAGGATTTCATCCAGGAACTCTACAACGGCATTAAAATCGTCCTTGACGCATTTTATGGAAAAACCGTCTGGGTACGCACCCTCGATGCCCCGACCGATGAATTCAGGAACATGGCAGGGGGAGAGGATGAACCGCTCGAACATAACCCGATGCTGGGCTGGCGGGGGATCCGCCGTGATCTCCAGAGCCCGGACCAGTTCAGGCTGCAGGTGGAGGCATTTAAGAGGCTCTGGGAGCAGGGATACGATAACCTGGGTATAATGTTTCCCATGGTCTCCCACCCTGACCAGTTCGTCGCCGCAAAGAAGATGATGCAGGACTACGGAGTTGATGTGGATCATGTGACTCTGGGTATCATGGTCGAAATTCCCAGTAGCGCCATTCTTATCGAAGATTTCATTAAAGCAGGGATAAAGTTCGCCTCGTTCGGTACAAACGACCTCATTCAGTATACGCTTGGGATCGATCGTAATAATGAAAATGTTGCAGAAATGTACCAGCCGAAACATCCGGCTGTGCTTCACCTCATCCATGAAACGATCCAGGTCTGCAGGAACTATGGCGTGGAATGCTCGATCTGCGGCCAGGCCGGATCCGAACCTGCGATGGTAGAATGGCTTGTTGAACATGGGATCACAAGTGTATCGGCAAATATCGATGCGATCGCCAAGATCCGGGAGACCGTTGCCCGGACCGAGCAGCGCATCATCCTCGACAGTGCGAGAAGCCGTAATGCATGAGAAGGGTTGTTCCGAGAAGGATCTCTTTTCTTTTCTTTCCAGGAAAAAAGGAGAAGACACATGCCATGATTATATCCTCAGCTCCATGTGCACGATCCCTCACCCGGTAGCGATAAAAGCGCATAATCTCTTCATGGAGACAAACCTGGGAGATCCAGGACTATTCCCGGGAACCTCCGATATTGAGCAGTCTCTCGTATCCCGTATGGGAAATCTTTTTCACGAACCGGACGCCTATGGTTATTCGACATCCGGGGGCACCGAGTCCAACATCCAGGCACTCAGGATCGCAAAAGCATGCGGGAAAAAAGAAAAACCAAATGTCATCATTCCTGAATCCGCCCATTTTTCTTTTAAAAAAGCCTGTGACATGCTCTGTGTGGAGGCACGCAGGATACCCCTCGACAAAAATTTCAGGATGGACCCGGATGCCGCTGCCGCTGCGATCGACAACAATACATGCTGTCTCGTTGGCGTGGCGGGCAGTACCGAGTACGGAATGATCGACCCGATCAGGGAACTCGGAGCGATAGCCCGGGACCACGACATCTTCTTCCACGTCGATGCGGCTTTCGGAGGTCTGGTGATCCCGTTTCTCCGGGACCCTCCGCCTTTTGATTTTTCCGTGCCGGGTGTCTGCAGTGTCGCCGTTGATCCCCATAAGATGGGCATGAGTACCATCCCCGCAGGGTGTCTCCTGGTTAAGGAAAAAGAAATGCTCTGTTCGCTTTCGATCGACACCCCGTACCTATCCGTAAAACAGGAGTTCACCCTGGCTGGAACCCGGCCTGGCGGCCCTGTTGTCGGAGCTCTTGCTGTTCTTGATTATCTCGGACTGGATGGGATGAAGGCAGTTGTCGGGGGATGCATGAACAACACAATCCGGTTGATAGAGGGTCTCGAAACATTCGGTATCAGGCGAATTGTTACGCCTGATGTCAATGTTGCGACATTCCGGTCGCCGGGAGATATAGCGCCTCCTTGGAGAGTTTCATATACGAGACTGGGGCATCTGAGAATTGTGTGCATGCCCCATGTACATCGCGATATCATCGAACGTTTTATTTCCGAAATTGGTGACAAGTATGCTTCAACGTCTGATTAATTCATTGGAGACATGTCCTATTGTCAAGCGGGGAGAATATAACTATTTTATACATCCTATTACCGATGGTGTCCCCATTGTTGATCCGGCACTTCTCAGGGAAGTTGGATCTGCGATGGTAAAGGTCCTCGATCTGGAGAACGTGAACAAAATTGTGGTCGCCGAAGCGATGGGGATTCATATCGGCACCGTTATATCCCTCATGACGGATATCCCCCTGAACATAGTCAGGAAACGGAAATATATGCTCCCCGGGGAGATCGCAGTTCACCAGGCCACCGGGTATTCGAAAGGCGAGCTCTATCTGAATGGGATTACCCCGGGAGACCGGGTGGTTATCGTCGATGACGTGGTCAGTACGGGCGGAACAGTCAGGGCATTAATTAAGGCACTCGACATTGCCGGAGCCGAAATCAATGATATCTGTTTTGCGATCCAGCGGGGGGACCCGGATATTAACAGGTCGTTCAAGTCTCTTGTCAAAGTCGAGGTCACCGACAGGGTGCGTGTGGTTGACAGATACTTCTGAACTGGTGCAGATTCTCAAAGACAAAGGAGTGTCTCGCGTGGCACTCCAGTTTCCGGAAGGACTCAAACGACAGTCTGCGGGAATTGCGATGGCATTGAAGGACGCCGGTTTTTTCGTTATTATAAGCGGGGACCCCTGCTATGGCGCCTGTGATCTTGCAACAGGCCTCCTTGAACATGTCGATGTCCTGGTCCATTTCGGGCATTCGCCTCTCGACAGTGACCCGAGGATACTATACGAACCATTCACGCAGGATTTTGATGTCGGTTCCCTGGAACTGGCAATTCCTTACCTTACCGAAAAGGAGACAGGGCTCGTGACAACGGTCCAGCACGCCCATATGGTGCCCGCGGCTGAAGAGTATTTTGCCCGACGGAACATCATCTGCAGGGCATACAAGGGAACGAGGCGGACTCCCTTTCCGGGGCAAATCCTTGGCTGCTCCTTTGAGGCCGCAAAAAAGTGTCCTGGTGCAGAAATCCTCTTTATCGGTACTGGCTCTTTTCACCCGCTGGGGGTCGCCCTGGCAACGGGTAAAAAAGTTATCGCGCTGGACCCTTACAGCCTGAATATAGAAATTATTTCGGTGGAACGATTTCTCAGGCGCAGGTTTGCGTTGATTGAAAAGGCACGGAAAGCAAAAAATTTTGGGATTATTTTATCCCAAAAAAGCGGGCAGCGACGGCAGGATCTTGCCGAAAGACTGGCGGGCCTGAAAAAGGAGGCTATTGTGATCGCAATGGAGGAGATAACGCCCGACGAACTCCTCAACCTCGGATTTTCAGCCTATGTTAACACGGCGTGCCCACGTCTCGCCTACGATGACCAGTCCCGGTTCCCGGTGCCGGTACTGACTCCCGGGGAATTTGAGATCCTGTGCGGGGTTTCGAGATTTGAAGATTATAAAGTCGATGAAATTACGTGACAATGAAGCTTCGCCAACTGGAAATCGTCCTCGAAAATATACACGGCTTTGCAACTCCCCACCTGGAACGGGAGCAGTACCAGACTCCGGCACCACTCGCGGCACGCCTGCTGTTTCATGCCTCGGTGAATGGCCATATAACCGGCATGAACGTCTGCGATCTCGGTTGCGGCACCGGGATCCTCTCCATTGGCGCGGCTCTTCTTGGGGCCGCACATGTCACGGGCATCGATAGCGATGAGAATGCGCTTGAAATTGCCCGAAAAAATGCCAGGGAACTGGGAACGAACCCCGAATTTATAAACCAGACGGTTACCTCCTCCCTCGTCGTTCCGGTATCGTCAGGGACTATAGTGATGAACCCGCCGTTTGGTGCGAGAAAACGCCATGCAGACAGGGCATTCATCGATTGTGCCATCCTCTCGGGCCGCGAAATTTATATGATCGCCAATGCCGGCTCAGTCGGTTTCATCAGGTCGTATACCGAAGGAAGGGCCGTAATTAATGAGATCATCGAAGGAGTACTGCCCCTTCGCCATAGTTACCATTTTCACCGCAGGGATGTGATGGATATCAGGGTTGAAATTCTCCATCTCACGGTGATCGGGTAACCATTGAAGGATGAGATTGTGTCCACCGCTGTTTCAGGGGTATTTTTCATCAAGGGCGCTATTAATTTCCCTGTTTACTACCCACCACATGATCGGTACCAAGACAAGTATGAGCACAGCCATACCGATATAATCGTAATAGAGCAGGATATTGAATGCCGAGTGGAAAACTACTGCAAGTAAGAACCCTTTGAGAATAATAAACCCGCGTTCGGGGGCAGGCCGGTATTTTGCATGCCCGAGTGCATATCCCCACATACACGCAAAAAGTGCGTGTGCGGGAACGGACAGAAATGCCCTGATAAGACCGGTTTCTATTGCCAGCGGGAATGACGTTTGATATGAGATCAGGACATATCCGAGATTTTCAAGCGTTGCAAATCCAAGCGATGCAGCCGTTGCATAGACGATGCCGTCGATCGGCTTAATGAAATCAGGAGTTTCATAAACAGTTTTTCTTACAACGACATATTTAAGGGACTCTTCAATCAGGGGAGCTGCAATAACCGATATTGCAAAGGTCGATACGACAATCCTCAGTGCATTTTCGGCAAGGGCCGCGGGAACGGTCATAAGCATGCCGAGGAGGAATACCCGGAATATCCATAGGAGAGGTTCCGGGCCATAGCGGTCACGGTGATAAAAGTACCACAGCCAGAATATCCCGGGAGCGAACGCAATCAGCAGTATGGCGAGGGTATACTCCGGCATGGTGCTCAGTCACTAACAAGTGCCGGTATAAAAATTTTACCGCCGCCCGGCAGGTCCCCGGTCAAAGATGAAGCCGAACACAGATAAGCCTGCGGGGGCGATATTTTTTAAGATTACAAAACCGATACCATATGGAGTTTGGTGAATCTATGGACAAGATGGGTTTAGCAGCACTTGTTGGCGGACTTATACTCGTAATCGTGGGGATCTATGCAATCATTGTGTTCCAGAGTGAGGTGATAATTGCCTTGAAAGGTGCGGGAGGTATAATCCTCGTCATCGTGGGAATATTCCTGTTCATTTTCGGTGTCCTTCTCATCAAGGACTGATAATTTTTTTACCGTCGGTACCAATCGTCACATTATGGCAGGGCGAAAAGAAAACTATTCATGTTTTTTGTTTTTTTGCGGGAAAAAAATGAACCTGGAAATTTAACAGAAAATAAAAGTGATTCCAGGTTATATGTTAAGGAGCCACGAGATAATCAACGCAATCGCAACAATAATTATCAGCCATTTCAGGAGTGTCCAGGCGATCTTTCCAATTATCCAGAGCACACCTATGACAATGAGAATTATAAGAAGGATAACCAGCAGTGAAAATATCATAACACTTACCTGACATGATAATGCAGTATAACTTCATAAACCTGCCTGGACATGAAACCAGGGCAGCAGTGCACCTTAAATCGTCATTAAAATTTCAGGCACCAAATCTGATATATAAAAAAATATTTTGGCTGATTATATGACGTTAAACGAGATGCCGTATCGTTCATCGGTATCAGAATCGGGCATCCAGGGTTGTTTGTAGGTGCCGTTGAATATCTGGGTTCCCAATCCCGTCATTTTTAGGGTCCACGTCCTGACTCCTCCCCTGCCGGCAACCTGGTATGAAGATGGTATCGGGGGTTCCTGGATCGTAAAGGTGTCTTTCAGAATTTCAATTCCCGAGGTGTTTTTCATGATCCAGGAAAAACCGGTCGATGGATTCTCATCGAGAGATACTGCAATGACATCGTTTTTATCGAGCGTTATCGTTTTTCCATTATCCTTTTCCGTAAATGTCATGAGCGGCAGGAGCGCGAGGAGGTCCTCGGTGCTTTGCCATGACGAAGGAGGGATTATAGTCGGTTGCGGTGTTGGGAGGGTTATTGTTGGCTGAGGCGTCGGGGGAATAATCGTCGGTTGCGGCGTTGGAGGAATTATTGTTGGCTGAGGCGTCGGAGGAATAATCGTCGGTTGCGGCGTTGGAGGGGTTATTGTTGGCTGAGGCGTCGGAGGAGTAATCGTCGGTTGCGGCGTTGGGGGGGTTATCGTCGGTTTCGGAGTCACGATAACGTCTGCCGGGAACCCGACTACAACTGACCTGGCAGTTGAAACGGTCTTCCCTGAAAGCGGATAATTGATGTCCATGCCATTTGCATCCGATACAGCCCGGACCTGGTATGAACTTCCGATCGGGTACATCCCGGTATTCCATCCCTGGCCGGAATTGTTGACGTCGACCCAGTAAAACGGTGTGATGCTATCTGTCAGGTTCCCGAGCGGGATTGAAACCTTCGGGTCCTGCAGCAGTCTTTTGTATACGGTTCCATCGGCATTTCTCACGCGGATGGTCAGGAAACCATCCTTTGACGGGTCATATCCAGGTCGTTCCGAGATCGGATAGAAATTATTATCGATCGCAAAATTTACAAAGTCACCAAATGGCGCACTTTTATTTGTGACATCTTTTCCCGTAGTCTGGTCCAGGACCCTGATACCGACTGACGGCTCTATTACGACGAATGCGACCTGGGACGTCGTCCCGATATACCAATTACCGCCATACGGGATAAATGAGCCCGGATCCACATAGAAATGGTCAGCGTCTGAAATCGTCAACGTAACAACCGGGGGATCTATCCCAGGTATCTGCGATGAGGAGTACCAGGAAATTACCTGGCCGGATGAAATAAAGGAGCTGACATCAAGTCCGTTCTCACCGATAAACACATCTCCGCCCTGCGGGACGATGTTCAACACGGCGCCTACGGGGGCTGTTATCAAAATAATCCCCGATATGACGATACTTATCAGTACTATGTGATGAGGTGGCATCTCATATTCACCGGGTAGTATATTTATGTCCTGATGAAAAATCTTTCCTAAAAAAATTTAAAAATCCCACAATGTATCCGGATACCAGAACCTTAACCTGACAATGGACACCCGATAACATCCCATGTGGCCTTTTTGAAAAATAACGTTTGTCGTGAAAAAAAAGATTGCGGGGTTTTATTCCCCCAGGTGAATATTTCCTGCAACAAATTTTTCGTTGAACGCAAATTTATCGATCTTCCATGTTTCCGCCTCTTTAACCAGGTGTATGGTATATCCCCCGACAAAGATTTTTGTGTTCCGGTTGGACCGTTCGGGAAGATAGTGGTAGGCGATCCCGTAACAGAACACTGAAACACCAGGATCTTCCCACGTAACAAGGAAATTCCCTATCTGGTGGTGGATTGCCTGCAAATCCCTAAGACCATCTGCCCAGGCCTCTACAATCCGTTCTTTTGCAATCATTACCGGTTCCCCGTTAGTCAGACCTGTGTTGAAAAGAACGGTATCGGTAAAGCAGGACCTCACGGAATCCCAGTCCCGGTTATCTGTACCAATAAACAGGGTCGTTACCGCTTCAATAACCACTTCGCGTTCGGATTTCAGTATCAATGGTTCAGGCATCATATCCCTACCAGTTCTATCATCTTACAAGACTTAAATAGAGTCGCAGGACTAAAAACCCGGGTTCCGGCCGGGCTCTCATCAGGTTTATGAAGGTCCGGTCCCGTGACAGCGATCAGTAACTGTCCGGATAAACATTTTCTTCCGGAAACTCCCATTCTCTCTCTATTGGTCATGGCACAGACTCACAAAGATTTCCGGAAATCGCTCAGGATCGCATTGCTAATCACAGCCTCATTCTTTATAATTGAACTTGCCGGGGGGCTTCTGTCGGGATCCCTCGCACTGGTGAGCGACGCCGGGCATATGTTCAGCGATATCCTGGCGCTGGTCCTTTCTCTCGGGGCCATGGCTCTTGCTTCACAGCTTCCCACGAAAGAACGAACTTACGGATTTCACCGTGCCGAAATTTTCGCAGCTTTTATTAATTCCGTTCTTCTTATCGCGATCAGTTTCGTAATCATCTGGGAGGCGTACTTGCGAACGCTGTATCCGGAACCAATCCAGGGCGGCCTGATGGCAATGGTTGCCGTCGCCGGGCTCATTGCAAATTTTTGCGTGGTAATGTTGCTCCACGGAAGCCACGATCTCAATATCCGCAGCGTGTTTCTCCACGTCGTCGGCGATACCGTCTCCTCAGTCGCAGTGATTATCGCCGCGGTATGGATCTCATTCACAGGATACACGATTATCGATCCAGTCCTGTCGATATTCATCGCACTGATGATCATCATATCGGCATCACGGATACTTCGGGAAACCGTGGCGGTTCTCCTCCAGTTTACACCCCGATCGGTGGATTTCGACACCGTTATAGCCGATATGCTTTCGGTCCCGGGTGTCGACGGCGTTCATCACGTCCATATCTGGAGCCTCTGTTCGGAGATATTCGTTCTCGATGCCCACGTTTATTCCTGTGAACAGTCGATGAAACGGATTGAAGTCATAAAAGGTGAGATCAAGGAACGGTTGAAAAAATACAAAATACTTCATTCCACCCTGGAATTCGAATGCGAGAAATGCAGGGATTGCCAGGTCGTCGAACCGGGCCAGTCCCACATCAATTAATCCGGTTACAAAATTGCACGAACAGGAAAAAATTATCACCTCGTCTTCGTATACTCCGGGTTATGAAATTCATTGCGGTGACGATCCCGGCTTTGTTAATTCTTGTCGTCCTGATCGCCGGGTGTACCAACCAGCCGGGAGGCTCCCAACCCGTGACTTCGGCACCACAAACACCGGTGCCGGTTACAACCACTACCAGGGTTTATCCGACAACTCTCCCAACGCTTCCCGTTTCTGTTGTGATCACCGTCCCGATCCCAACCCAATCACCGCCGGTTAACCGGGGAAACGGACCAATCCCCAATGCCCAGTTTACAGCGAATCCGGTTTTCGGTAACGTACCGCTGAAGGTGAGTTTTACTGATTTAACTACAGGATCACCTGATAACTGGACCTGGGACTTCGGGGACGGGAATACATCGTACGAACAGAATCCTGTATACGTGTATACCAATCCGGGAACATTCACCGTCCGATTGGTCGCTTCAAATAATGCAGGCAGCAATTCGGAAACGAAATCATATTATATCATGGCAAATGCGGCATTCCATTCGCCGGGTGCGGGTTGGGATGCAATTCCCCCGACTGCGACCCAGCCGACGACTGTTGAATTTCTCGATCGATCTTCCGGTCCTCCCACAAGCTGGTACTGGGACTTCGGGGACGGAGGAACTTCCACCCTGCAAAACCCTGTCCATACCTATTCTGGCCCCGGGGTGTACCTTGTATCCTTAAACGTCTCCAATGAAGCCGGATTCGGCGTTGCTTCGGGGTATGTTTCGGTATGACT
>DATKKE010000001.1:0-9500 GCA_035543455.1 Methanoregulaceae archaeon | reverse complement strand
GTACTTATTCGCGAATGCCGGTTCTGTACCTTTGTTCCTTGCGACTTCAAACTGGCTTTTCGTGAGGATTTTCTGCCATTCCTCATCGCTTTTCGAAATCCGGTCGAGAAGTTCCACCCGTCCGGATTTTTCGATAAAAATCGGGACCTTGTTATCCATTGCCTCGTTCTGATTACCCATTATCTCTCAACTGGTGAAGAGCAGTAGTATAGCGCATTATTAAAACTTTGTTATCTTAAACAGAGAAATTGGTACCTATCATGATGTCAATTGCAGAAGGTCTGGCCCCGGTATTCGGGGATTTCCCGAGGGTGCTGGTACTCGGGAGTTTTCCTGGGCCAAAATCCCTCGGGACGGGACAGTACTATGGAAACCCGAGAAACCAGTTCTGGAAAATAATTGCATGTTTGTTGGGAATACCGGAATCGCTGCCGTATGACCAAAGGACTAAAGAGCTCAGATGTGCCGGAATTGCCCTGTGGGACGTCATTCAATCCTGTGAACGGGACGGTGCAATGGACAACCGGATCAGGAATGCCCGGGTCAATGACATAGCAGCTGTTCTGGAGCAATATCCGTCAATTCAGATGATCGGTATTAATGGCGGGACTGGCGGCAAATACTTTTTTGGGGCATGGCCGGGTGGATTTCCAGGTGTTCCCGCCGTAGTTCTTCCTTCGACAAGTCCTGCGAATGCACGGATGACGCTCGAAGAAAAGGTTGGTGCCTGGCACTGTATAACGGAAGGAGTACAAACCCTGCAATCTTCACCTCAGAGCACCAATGATGATAGATGACCGAACAGAAACACCATAGATCCTATTATTGTTGGAAATGCGGACATGAGTGGCAGGGACCCGCACCCGAACAAAATTTAAAAATCCGTGATCGTTTCAACCCGGTTTTCGAGACCGTGTTATGTCCGGTTTGTAAATCTGCAAAAGTCGGATTCCAACGGGATTAACTTTTTTTTATAAAAATGAGGAGATATTTAATCATGTGATTATGCTGCCTGTGTGAAAACTCTTTAAAATATGAGCAATTCAACCTAAAATTCAGAATAAATCCTAACAATGATAGATCAGGCCAGGGCCGAGACTCGAACCCGGGTCGGGGGATCCACAGTCCCCTAGGATAACCAACTACCCCACCCTGGCAAAATATCCTTCTTACCTTTGTAACCCGGATTAATTAAGGTAGCTGTTTGAATCAGGCAGTAATCGGTCTCCGTTATAGATCGTGCACGAATCGGGAGCAGGGAGACAGGATATATCCGTACAGGATGTGATTATTTAATAATTAAACTGCGCTATTACATAACCAGTGAGTGATGGATTATCGTCCATAGATGAGTGAGGGGGTGGGGAGATCCCATCTGCACTCCCCCGTGTCATCGAAGTTCTGATCAATCGCAACCATGCTATCGGTCACTTCACGAGGGTGGTGGATATAACAATAAAACAGAAGATCAGGACGCCGATTGTTTGTGTACTCGGACATGTTGACCATGGTAAGACCTCCCTGCTCGACAGGATAAGGGGGTCTGCGGTAGTGAAAACCGAAGTGGGGGCGATTACCCAGCATATCGGAGCAACTCTCGTGCCAATTGACGCTATCAGGTCAATGAGCCTGACGATGGGAAAACTGGATACCAATATCCCCGGGCTCCTTTTTATCGACACACCGGGACATCAGGCGTTTACCACGCTCAGGGCACGGGGTGGTGCCCTTGCCGATATGGCTATCGTCGTTGTGGATATCAACCAGGGTTTCCAGCCCCAGACAATCGAGGCCCTGCAGATCCTCAGGTCATTTAAAACTCCCTTCGTCGTTGTCGCGACGAAGATTGACCGGCTGCACGGATGGCGGGCGTACACAGACGAACCGTTTTCCCAGTCATTTTTAAAACAGAATGACAGGGTCCGCGAATTCCTTGAAAAAAAGGTATATGAAATCGTCGGGGAACTGTCTGAGATCGGGTTTTCTGCCGAACGGTTCGACCGGGTAAGCGATTTCCAGCGTAACCTCGCAATTGTACCGGTCAGCGCCCATACCGGGGAAGGAATAGCTGAACTCCTGATGGTTATGATCGGCCTTGCCCAGCGGTATATGGAAAACGATCTGGCTTTGAGTGTGGAAGGTCCCGGGAAAGGGACGGTGCTCGAGGTTAAAGAGGAACGAGGCCTCGGGACTACGCTGGATGTGATCCTATATGACGGTACACTTTCTGTCGGTGACGATATTGCAACGGCAACCCAGAATGGACCAATCGTTACAAAAGTCAGGTCCCTCTTAAAACCAAGGCCTATGAAGGAGATCCTGGTCGAAGATCGCTTTGAACGGGTGAAATCGGTTACTGCAGCCGCCGGAATAAAATTAACCGCTCCCGATCTCGAGGAAGTGATCGCCGGTTCTCCGGTCCGTGTCGTCCGGGGCGATCCCAACACGGTTCTTGACGAAATAAGACACGAAATGGAAGACATACATGTCCAGCTGAGCCCGGAAGGGCTGGTTATCAAGGCAGACACTATCGGGGCCCTTGAGGCGATCTGTAAAGAGCTTACCGGGAAAGAGATCGAGGTAATGCGTGCCGAAGTGGGAGCGGTCAGCAGGCACGATATCATCGAGACCGGGACGATAAAAAATCCCTACTACCGTGTCCTGTTGTCCTTTAATACGACCATTCTTCCCGATGCCGCAGAGATGATCAGAGATCCGGCCTATTCCCATATCAGGGTCTTTTCCGGGAGAGTCATTTACCAGCTGGTCGATGAGTATGTTGCATGGCGGGACGAAGTAAAGCGGAAACTGGAAAAACAGCGTTTCGAACAGATCGTGATGCCGGCAAAGGTCCGGGTCCTCCCTGACTGCATATTCCGGCAGAGCAACCCTGCAGTGGTTGGTGTACGGGTGCTCGGTGGCACCCTCCGCACCGATGTAAACCTGATCCAGAGAGACGGGAAAAAAGTCGGGCACCTCAAATCGATCCAGTACAACCAGGAAGCGATCAGGGAGGCAGATGCAGGGAAAGAGGTGGCGATCTCAATCGAGGGCGCTGCTGTGGGGAGACAACTGGATGTGGATGATGACCTGTTTGTCGATATACCCGAGCATCACGTCAAGGTCCTTGAACGGGAAATGGTATCTCATCTCCCCGCTCCCACCCAGGAGGTGCTGGGGGAATTTACCAGCATGAAGCGCCGTGCCGAACCATTCTGGGGAAAGTAGTATTTAATATTCGGGTCGTCCAATGTAATTGGTACTTCCCGGCCGGTTCCATCGGCGCGGATACACACAACGACCAGGAAATTAATGCCTGTACGATCAGGTTGGCGTCTATATCTGCTTTAATTCGGGATTGCGGTATCACAGTCGGATATCGCGCATGGAGTTGAATGAATGGTCGAGTTTAAAATTGTCTTATCAGACCCGAAAAACGGAAAATCATATAAGGTAGACATAAGCGGCGGTGCAGCTGCGTTCCTTATGGGAAAACATGTCGGTGACGAAGTCGATGCGACTCCGGTAGGGGTAGCAGGGTACCGGATGAAAATCACCGGGGCTTCGGACAGGAACGGGACCCCCGCAAGGCAAAATCTCCCGATGGCAGGCCGGAAAAAACTTCTGCTTTCCGGTGGTGTCGGGTATCATCCGGTAATGGATGGAGAGCGCAGGAGAAAACCGATACGTGGCAATGAGATAACCGCCGATTTCGTCCAGATCAATGCGAAAGTCGTATCGTATGGGGACAAAGCCCTCGATGAGATGTTCCCAAGAGCTGCACCGGCAGAAAAAGCAGCATAATATCACTTTTTCAACAGGTGTTCTTTCAGATCGGACAGAAGGTCTGAAAAACGGGTATTGTACCGTTTGGCAAGAATAACTACGGCAGCTTCCGGCATCAGGAGGTTATCAAAATCCTTTGCTGTCATCAGGTTCATTTCCGAGACAATTTCGGTCTCTTTTTTCCCGGTCTGCTTTACAATCCGGTCTATCAATGACGACACGGGGTCATAAACCTCAAAAACGGCGGATGATGGTTTGAAGCCGATAGGAATTTCCACCGTGTTAATGTCGAAATTCGGGGCCAGCATTTCACCGTCGTACGCGATCAGCCCTTCATCCAGTGCCCGTTTCAGAATAGTATTTGCCTGTTCGATACTCATCCATTTACGATCGAAGGCAAGATAATATACTACTTCATTTTTCTTGAGCCGGTCTTTTCTCGTGTGCCGGAACGGTGCGGCGATCGTGACAATGAGGCTCATCGAATGATCAACTCCTGTGCGGTTACGACAATGGTTTTTGTGTACCGTTTCCTGGACATGCGAAGCACTATATTCTCATCACCGGGTGCTATCAAATAATTGGTTCGGTTCGGGATGGAAGGGAACAGATCTTTTTCCATTGCCAGGTCTGGAGAAAAATCTGGAAAAGATTGAAACCTGTTTCTGAACGTCTGTCAGCAAATCCGAATACGCAAGAAAAAAAAAATTTACTCGATGAGAATGGCGTTGATAACACCGTTCTGGCCCGGCCGGCTTACGATCCGGGCGCTACCGAGCTCGGTATGAATTATTGCGCCTTTGGTGAGAAGATTCCGCCGTACGTAGTTTGGATTTGCGTCATTCCTCTCGACCCGTTCTATTTTTACCTTCTGCGCTTTACCGGTCGACTTTGAAGAAACCGTTGCAAAGATGGCACGGAGAGCCCTGACCTTGTGATTACCGCCATATGTACGGACAATCCTGCTTCTTTCCTCACCAATATGGGTATCGGCCGGTCCCGAACCGATCTCAGCTCTTCGTTTTCCCTGTGCCAGCCGGTAGCGTCCCCCGGTTGCCTGTCTGATTGATTTTCCCTGCCAAAGCATTGTATTTCCCCTCTATGGTATCTTTCGTCGGGACAAATGGCCCTCCGAGAGTTCTGTAATATTTGCTATGGATGCTATATATTTTCACTGATCATCTGAGTATCGCATCGAGAAGCGGGAGGACTCCATCACCGGTCTTCAGGTTTGTCCGAAACACTTCCATTCCAGGGTTGTACCTGTGCATATCCCGCTCCATGCGGTCGAGATCGGCTCCGACAAGCGGAGCAAGATCGACCTTGTTGATAACCCCGATGTTGCACCCGCGGAACATCATCGGGTGCTTATTGACGACATCGTCCCCTTCGGTTGAACTCACGACAACGATCCGTTTCTCCGCACCCAGGCGGAAATCTGTGGGACACACCATGTTCCCGACATTTTCAATAAAAAGAATATTGATTTTGTCGAGAGGGAGGTGATCGATCGCATGTTCCACGATATGTGCATCGAGATGGCATTCTTTTCCCGTATTTGCATTTACTGCCGGAATACCAAGTGCAACTATCCTGCGGAAGTCATCGTCCCCGTACACGTCTCCTGCGATAGCGCCCGCAACCAGGCCCCGTCCTGATAATATGGGGGCGATACGCTCGATAAGAGCGGTTTTTCCCGATCCAATCGCACCGAGGAGGTCGAATGCCCGTATTCCGTGTTTCTTCAAAAGTGCCGAGTTTTTGTCGGCAATACTGTTATTGACGTCGTAAACATCTTTTTCGATCCTGACGTCGATGTGGTGCATGTATAATGGTTTTCTCGTACATTGTTTATAGGTTCACTCCCAAACATTAGACAACATGAAAGGAGAGAGAATTCTTTACCCCTGCTACTTCGATGCAACGCTCCGGCGCCGGGAAGGGAGAAAAGTACCCCTCTCGAAAGCGGTCAGGAACCCGGGTCTTCCTGACATAGAAACGGCACTAAAAAAGAACGGGGTAAAATATCGCATCGAAACGAAGCCACATCCTGCCCACTGGTCTGAGCGGGAAGGGAGAATCCTCGCGGAATGGGATAAATCCAAAGGGGAATTGTTAAAACGGATCTGTTCAAAACTCGATGTGAGAAAATGACCGGCCAGTATGACCTTCATACCCATACGATCCTGAGCGACGGTGAAATGCTTCCTATTGAACTCATAAGGCGTATGTCGGTACTCGGGTATGAAACAGTAGCCATTACCGATCACGTTGATGCAACAAATACCACATCGGTCATTGAAACACTCAGGAAGCTCCGGGAATCCGCCAGGCTGTTCGATGTCACTCTCCTGTGCGGCGTTGAAATAACCCATGTTCCTCCGCCCGAAATTCCCCTCCTCGCGGAGAAAGCGAAGGAGGCGGGAGCAGACATCGTCCTCGTCCACGGGGAAACTCTTGTGGAACCCGTAGCTCCGGGGACCAATCATGCCGCCTGTTCCTGTTCCTTTGTTGATGTACTTGCACACCCGGGGATAATCGAACCTGCCGATGTAAAAGAAGCGGTAAAGACCGGCGTTGCATTAGAGCTGACATCACGGGGAGGCCACAACAGGGCGAACGGATATGTTGCCAGGATGGCGCTCGCGTCGGGATGCACTCTTGTTGTCGACTCCGATGCCCATGCACCGCATGATCTTCTTGATGAGCGCGCACGAAATTCAATAGCGAGGGGTGCCGGCCTCGATACCGAAGAATGCAGGCAGGTATTGTCTTTAAATATCAAACAATGGTTATCCCGGTGAAATTTATAAATTTAATATTTATACCTTTACAACATGTTTATATACTTCTACTAACAATATTTATAGATTGCTAAATCATCCAGCTGCACGCCAGCTGCCCCTGGATTCTTTGCGAGGTATCATCGGTGAGAGCTATTGGTCGCGCTCTGAACAGATATGGCAGGCGAATGTTGATCGTGCAATGTGATGCTGCACAACTCCCGCGTTTATACAGCGAAGTTGTCGACAGGCGGATGAAAACCGTTGGAAAAATTATGGACGTCTTTGGAAAGGTCTCGACCCCGTATGCGGTTATCCTCTGTCGAAACGAGTGTGAGACGGTGGTTGGTGAGAAACTGTTTACCAGGTAACAGAGGTGAGTCGGAATGCAGGAAGTTGAAAAGTTAAAAATACTCCAGAATGAACGTGAAACCCTTAAAAACCGCGTAAAAGAGCGCGTGAAGGAACACGAAAAGAAGGCGGAGGATCATACCGAAACGGTATGTCCAGAATGTGGCAGCCGACAACTGGTCCACGATTATGAACGAGCTGAACTTGTCTGCCAGAACTGCGGCCTCGTCATTGATGATGACTTCATCGACCGCGGACCGGAATGGCGGGCGTTCGATCACGACCAGAGGATGAAGAGGTCAAGGGTGGGTGCACCAATGACCTTTACCATCCACGACAAGGGCCTGTCAACGATGATCGACTGGAGAAACCGAGACAGTTACGGCCGTGCGATCTCTTCGAAGAACCGTGCCCAGCTCTACAGGCTCAGGAAATGGCAACGCCGGATCCGGGTTTCGAATGCAACCGAAAGAAACCTTGCATTTGCACTCTCGGAACTCGATCGGATGGCATCCGCACTGGGTCTCCCGAGAAATGTGCGTGAAACGGCTGCAGTGGTATATCGTGATGCGGTCGACAAGAATCTTATTCGCGGAAGAAGCATAGAGGGTGTTGCGGCTGCAGCATTATATGCGGCCTGCAGACAGTGCAGCGTTCCGAGGACCCTTGATGAGATTGCCGAGGTATCACGTGTATCGAGGAAGGAAATAGGCAGGACGTACCGGTTTATATCCCGCGAGCTCGGACTGAAACTGCTCCCGACATCGCCGATAGATTATGTGCCACGGTTCTGCTCCGGGCTTACGCTCAAGGGGGAAGTCCAGAGCCGTGCCGTGGAAATTCTCCGGCAGGCTGGCGAAAGAGAGCTTACCAGTGGCCGTGGGCCGACCGGCGTAGCCGCAGCAGCGATATATATCTCCTCCATCCTTGGCGGAGAACGCCGGACCCAGCGTGAGGTTGCGGAAGTAGCAGGTGTCACCGAAGTAACAATCAGGAACAGATATAAAGAACTGGCAGAAAAACTAGATATCGAAATTATCCTCTGATCAATTTTTATTTTTCCGGAAGGGGCTTGTAGATCAGGGGTAGATCGTTACGTTCGCAACGTAAAGGCCGCGGGTTCGAATCCCGCCAAGTCCATGCCGGTTTAAGAGGAACCTTTTTGCGTCATGGAAGCGACCTCGCTCTCGAGGGTGCTCTTCAGGCGGTCGAGGGCTTCGGTCATGTCCTGTGTGGTGGTTATCATGAAGGAATTGTCACTCTTCGGGTCATGGTAGGAGACGACATACTCGATGCAATCCTTGGCCCTTTTCGGTTCTATGATAAGCTTCGCCATTGACCATTTTCTTGGTCTTCTCTGGTGATGTTGGTTTCGCCAGGGCTCCTTTGACAAGAACTATATTATAACCCGGACGAACAAATTACTGCAACCAGGGCTCGTAGATCAGGGGTAGATCGTCACGTTTGCAACGTGAAGGCCACGGGTTCGAATCCCGTCGAGTCCATGACAGTCCCGCCGTGAAGTATCAGACCCCGGTTTTCGGACATCTGCCTCTTTCGGGTGCCCATTTCCAGGCCGGCACAGGAGATTGTTGGGGGGATCTCTGGATTGTCATTCAGGACCATCTGAGAAGCGGGTGATCACTCGATCCAGTCGAGAAGGAGCCCGGGATCTTTCCCTTTCTGCCGTTCAGACCGGGCCGTGGAGTCTTTCTTTCCCGTTGGAACATCGTGCTTTCTAAGATCCTCGAGGGAGGGCAGGGGATCAGGGACGGCAGGAGGGGCTGCAGAGGGCTTCTCTTCGGCGTATATGACCGGAGGAATCTGGCCCTCCTGTGCCGGTCCCGGGAGACTATCGCCCGCGGAACTCTTCTTCTGCAGGACAAAATCGATAAAATTCTCCACTTCGCGTCGCTGCTCGGGAGACAGCCGGGCCATTTTGTCTTCAAGGGAACCCATGAACCGGACCTCGTTTATCGTACCTTTATCCTCTCCCGGGAAAATAATAACTCACACCCCGTACATCCCTCCGGCATTCAGGACCGGTGATCCCGACCGGCCAGGGTACCGAGAACGAGGATCCGGCAACTGTGTTCGGCGAGTGATGTGCAGACGTAGGCTTCGTCAAGACTATTCCCTGTGGCAAAGGTCCCGTGTCCCCGGGCCACGACCACATGTGCATCCACCAGGGCCCTGGCAACGGCGACGGCGAGATCCTGGCTCCCGCACGGTCCATCGACCACGCGAATGACCGGACAGAACAGGGTCCCCTCCGAATCGACGGGCTCAATCCGGTCCCTCGAGAGTGAACAGACGATGGCGTGCGGTGGGTGGGCATGGACCAGTGCCCGATGGTCTGTGGTCCCGTAAACCTCCCTGTGCACACGGTAGTCGCTGGAGGCATTGTCCGGGACCGGGCCGGAGAGCGGCACAAAGACCGGCTCTCCGGGGGTATCAAGATACGAACCGGACCGGGTGATGAGGAAACCCTCGCCGGAACGAAGGCTCATGTTCCCGAAATTTGCAACGACGAGACTTTCGGCGAAGAGTCTTTTACCCACCCGTTCAAATTCTACGGAT